>CAVSGB010000315.1:0-6220 GCA_963726845.1 uncultured Bacteroidota bacterium
TTAGTTACTGGTTTTTCTCCAACTATTCCTTTTATTGCCTCATCACGTTCTGGTCTAATAAATTGATTAATAAATTTATTGAAATTTAAATCATTACCCAAATCAACCTGAGAAATAGTAAAAGCAGATCTGAATTTTACTTCAAAATCATAAAATCTGTCATTTTGAGGGTCGTAAGCTAATAAATCAATATTACTATAATTGTGAGGTACTTTAAATGCAATATCAGTCATATAAAACCATTTCTTTACTGATTTTAGATATTGTTCAATTATTTGTTCATTCACATCCATTGTCTAAATATCCTCCGATTTTTTGTTGCATTGGCTATAACTGGGCCTCGGCTATGTAAAGTGCGGGATTTACTTGCATGATAAATCCCACTACACAAATATAATTAGAAAGCACTGAACTTGCAAACCTTCTATAACCCGCATTTTATATGAGCCGATGTTGGTAGCCGTTATTTATTTATTCTTTTGGCTATACATCGAAAACCCAACCATAACTCAGGTTTATCATATCTTTGAATTGAATCAGGATGACATTGATTTGCATAAATCATAAAATTACCACCTTTTGCAATACCTTTAGTACTTGTCATCTCAGATACATTCCCATAAGTATTATACGCAACATTCTTATCTTTATGAAAATCCCATATTTTCCAAAGGTATGCCTGTGTATATCCATGTTTTATCATATGAGAACAAGGTTTTGATATTTTAAAATTATAATGCCTACATAATCCATTAAAAACACTATCCTTAAAACCATTTTTAAGCTCATTCTCATTTAAAGCTTTAATTGCAAAATATTTCCATTCTTCTTCAGTAGGAAGTGAATATTCAAGTACATTTTGACCACTAATCTTTGTGCGCCATTTACAAAATTCAACGACTTGTTCATAAGTTAATCCAGTAATTGGGTAATCTAACGTTCCAAATTTTAAAATAACTGAATGAATACTAGTAGTATCCTTAAAGTATCCAATATGTTGATTCGTGTAATTCCCATATTCCTTTCTATAAATTTTACTCTTTGATTTTATTAATTTCCAAACTTCAACCGAAACAGCTGTTGAATCTGGAAGCACTTTTTGCGCTGCAAGAAAACCTTCATTCTCAAGTTTCCATGTATAATAGGATAACCATGAGCCAACATCAATTTCAGTTATATCAAAATAAGTGTTGTTATCTAATTTAACACAAGAATTAAAACCCTTATCTTCAACCATAACACCAGGATTTAAAACTTCGCAGGCATAAATAAAACACATTAATATAACAAGTGAAACGAAAATAATTACTGCTTTCATAATATAGTTTTTGTAAAGTTTTGCATAATGGCTACCAACGTTTGCGGCTATGAAGCGTTGCCAATTGCAAAATGCTACAATGCCTACCCATTACAAATGTATGACATAGTGGATAAATTAGCAAATCATCTAATTGGCAATGCTTTATGAGCCGATGTTACAGTCTGTGGCATTTCTTCAGGTGCGGTGGCTTGTTCACCCATTTTTAAATTTAGCATAAATTGATAATGTTGCACATCATTGACCCTTTGTGATGACTTATCAAAAAGCATAACTCTTGATTAACTTGATATTTATCATTATGACACTTATGCTCATATTATCTTATCCAAGTATAACGTGCGGTGGGCAGACATGTTTATCCCTAATTAAAAGCTTGTCTGTATACTAAGTGACCAAACTTGCAACATGGCTTAAGCGTGGATGGTTTTTGCGTGGGTTAGCCCGTGTGACGTAGCCGCCGTCTAATCTTTCACCTGGCACTCAGGGCAGCGGATCACTTTAATTTTGTTGCGAGCTTATCAGGTACTAAATGACCTTCTAAATACCACCGTCATCGCAGAGGAGGCTGCCCGGTTTATCACTTTATGCAAATGTTTCAAAGAACTAAGGAGACAGGCGGCATCAGACAGAGGGCGGCAAAAAGCAGGGAAAACCCCGATAATATTTAACAACGAAAAAAATTATATTTCTATTATTAATAACTTTTAAAAATCGGGGTTAATAGACTGTGAACGTTCGCGGCTACTGCCAGTGCGGGATTGCGTGGTTGCGTCCTTATCCGCCAGCACCTGCGCCTACATGCGGGAGCTGACGCATGCTAACCTTCTGAAACCCGCATTGGCTGTGAGCCGTTGTTAGCGGCTGGCATACTATTATTATGAATTTTCTAAACGCTGTATATCAGCTTCAATATTTTGTATTTTGTTTCTAAGATTCTTTTGCTCTAAGATTATCTTGTCTGACTTACTTGACAAATTCATACTACTAACACTTTGTCCAATTAATACAAATAATGTTCCACCACCCATAAAGACTCCTATGAGTAACATTGCAAGGCCCAACAACCATAATAAAGCTGAAAAAAAGCCGTGCATTCCTTGAGATAATATTATAACCCCAACAATCACTCCACCTAATCCCCCAAGAACTATTTTCGTTGAATTACTTTTCTCTTTTTCTTTTTCAGCAATCGCAGATGATGTACTTCTATAATCTGATTCAACAGAATTTAGTTCTGATAGTAATTTTTCTCTTGCAGAATTTTTTGCAATAAGTTCTCTAATGGTACTTAATTTATCCCATAATGTGTTTTCATAATTAACCAACTCTTCAGTTGAATAAGTAAAGGTCATAGGTTTTATAGATGATTCCCATTTTCCAGAATTATTTTTTTGAATTGCTTCATTAAATGAGTAATTATTTTTTTTATTTAATAAATCTATCGCTTTCTTACAAGATAAATAAGATTTATTATTAATGAGACGTTCAATTTTATTCAAAATATCAAGCCCTTTACTTTTCGATTGGATACTTGATTTACATTTACTCAATCTGTTTGATGCTTCGTTGAAAGTTTCTTGGCGTAATTTTTCAAGTGTATTTTTTATTTCTATTTTTGGCGCAAGGTCTATATCTGATAAAGTTTTTAGAGAATAATTTCTGTTTTGCCGAATAATTGGTTCTAACACTTGTGCTGCTTTTATATTCTGATTAGATGCAGCTAATGATTTAGCTAAAGCAAAGCCAGCATCTAATAATGTTGGGGCTATTTGAAATGCTTCTTGAGCAAATTTAATTGATTCTGAAAATTTGGCTTGCTCGTAATATGCAACTGAAATCCAAAGTAATGATTGACCAGTTAAATATTTTATGTAATCAATAGTTTCCCTTTGTTGATAAAGTGGTTTAGTAATATCTCCAACAAGAATATTTGCTAACCGGATTGAACTCGGATGTGTATCAACTTTAGAAAATTTAACTGCTTTAGTAAAATATTTTATTGCTTCGTCATAATTTTTATCTTTGGAACTTAGGTAAATTAATCCTATTTTATCGTTTACAAAATAGTCAGTGTCATCATCTTCTTCTGCCTTTTTAAAAAACTTTAAAGAAACTTCAAAAAAAGAAGGGTCTCTTAGGGCATCATTAAAAAACTTCAACCCTTTTAAAATATTGGATTGTCTTTCTCTTTCTGAATCTGAGACTTTTAGTAATAGAGCAATATTTTCTGATAAAATATTATTGTATCGCTGCTCATTAATCATCATTTTTAAATGAGTGTCAAGTGTGTCAGTCAATTGGTAAATGGAATTTTCAATGCCCTGTAATTCCTCTGTAACCATAACAAATCCCTCTTCAAGAGTTCCACATATAGCAGCTGTTCCAGCTCTCATTATTTCAGCTTGTTCACTTGAAACCTCTCTCAATGTATTATTATATTCTGCCGTTTGAGCTTTGATAATGTCTTCAACATTATAGATTAGATTTGTCTGGTCATAATGTCTTTGTATTTGCTCTGAGACACTTCGTTTAGAAAGAAATGAAATGTAAGGTGTTGCCATATTTTTATCATTTAAATTGATGTTGCGCTATCGCGAATTGCTTGCCGCTAAACGCTTGCGGCTACTAACAGTGCGGGAATGCGGGGTTCGTCCCTGTCCGCTGGCAATGCCCCTGCACGCGTGCCACTGCACTTGCAAACCTCCTGAAACCCGCATTGTTTGTGAGCCGATGTTATGCCCAGTAATTATATTAATTATCCTTAATACAGCGAACCGAAGAACCTATAGTTTTACCACTAAAAGATATAGATAGCTCATTAATACTTATGAAAAGATAATTACTATTATTAATATTAGCCTCTGTAGAACTCCACCAATAGCCATCACTTCCAATTCGATTAAATGACCCGTCAAGATCACGAGCCCCCCCTGGAATAGCTGTAAATCCAGAACTATTAGAAGCTTTACTATTATATCCTGTCCAATGCTTTAACCCAACTTCTTGTAGTTTATTTATTGCAGAACTATCACCTCCTAAATAGTTTATTAAAGTTGTAAATTCTGTCTTTGTTGGAACATGCCAACCTTTAGGACACAATTTGCCAGAATTCACAGCAAACCAATTATATAATAACCCATAGGATTTTATAGTGTCTATATTTGTTGTATTGTTGTACGAACAATAACCTCCTGAATCTGTATTAATCCAAGTACTATTATTAGTAACATTAGGAATGATAATTCCATCATTATATTTGGTAGTTCTTAGATTTTCAACCACCCATGTTTGAGTGCCAATTTTAACATAATGATAAATATTCCCATCTACGTCAGTAATTGTATTTGAAACAACCTCCTCCTTTTTACAACTAATTAAAAAAAGAATCACAATGAAGATTAGAAAGAATCGAGAAATCAAAAAGTTTTTTTTGTTTTTCATTTTGATAATGTTTTATTGTTTATTATTAGTTACTAGCATCTTTTATTGGGCATAACGTTCCTCGGCTATGTAAAGTGCGGGATTTACTTGCAGAATAAATCCCACTACACAAATATAATTAGAAAGCACTGAACTTACAAACCCGCTATAACCCGCATTTTATATAGCCGATGTTAGGGCAAGTTGTTATTTTAATCTATTAAAAGACCATATTTGTTTAAAAGAGATATAAATGAATCAGCCAATTTACCTTTTAATTTCTTATAAGCACCCGATGGCATAATTAATTTGTTAGAAAAAATTTGTATTCCTTTTTCATTTTCCCAAAGTTTTTTTGACTCCGACGATTGCTCAATAATAGCTTCAAGTTCTTTGAAAAATTGGTTTTGTAATTGTTCTTTCTGTTCTGGACTTAATCCAGGGAATGTAAATCTAAGTTGTTCCATAGCATTAGTTTTAATTTGTTAATATTTAAAGTTACTTATTTAAAGAAGTCTTATTATTCGTTGTGTTTTCTTCTATTGAAAATACCTTATCAAAGTAAACTGTATTTGTTTCAGGTTCTGAAATTATAAATCTTAATTTATTAATGGCGATAAGTTTATAATCATTGTCCCCATACTTATAATTTTTTACCATACAGGGTTTAAAAATAATTGTTGCCTTTATTTTGCTCCTAATATCTTCAAATTTTAATCCTTCTATTTTGGACATAGGTAAAAAAAATGACATTGGAAATAATTTACGATTATATATTTCATATATATCATCTAATTTATCAAAAGGAAATGGCTTTAACTCAAATATACCGATAGCTTTCAACTCTTTAAATTTCAATTCGTCAAGTCCTAATAAAAAAAAGAAGCCGCCTTTATTTATATTATAATCGCTAATAGAATTTATATATAATGGAGGTAAAGGCCAATAACTTATATTATATTTTAATAAATCTATATAAAAAAAGTTACTTTTTATGGTTTCCCTTAGTTCCTTTAATTCTTCCAACTTTTGATTATACTCACCATTTATTTTCTTTAACATTTGTTTATATTCATCACTTTCCTTAAACATTGTTAATTTTAATTCTGTATTATATTTTGCTAATTCGGCGTTGCATATTGCTTCCGAATCAAAATCAAAATATCCTTTTACATTTAAAGATAAAATATTTATTATTTTTTCAATGTCTAATCCACTATCATTATATTGTATCCCATCCAACCCGGCATTATGCAAACTACTCTGAATAGAACTAAACGAGACCGGAATATTAATATTAAAATAATCTGAATTTTGAGCTATTAAAGATGAAGGAATTAACAATATATAAAATAATATTTTTTTCATAATCTTTATATTATGTTATTTTTAAACCAGAATCATCAAAAAATGCTGAATTGCAATTTGCCCTAACGTTCGCGGCTACTGCCAGTGCGGGATTGCGTGGGTACATCCGTA
>CAVSGB010000316.1:0-3461 GCA_963726845.1 uncultured Bacteroidota bacterium
TTAAAAAATTAACAGGCTTTCTAAATATCTCAACCTTAAGCATATAAATTTGTTTATTTTGAAAATATTATTTTCGATTTCAGTAATTATAGGGCTATTTCTAAAAAATCTTTATTTTTACCATTATAATAAAAAGAAAGTGGATAACAACTCGGAACTTGTAAAACGAATTGCCAGGCTTGTAAAACAAAACAAAGACTTGAAGGAGCAGAATGAAAAATTGCACAATCAGGCAGAACAATTATTTGAAGAAAATGAGCACTTTCGAAAAATGCTGACTGATATCCAGGTCAGTTCGATAGATCACAAACCTGCAACAGATGAACCCCGGACTATCCGGTTTAAAATGGCCACTGTTTTGTTTGCTAATGTTCACGGATTTAGTAAAATAGCCGAAAATTCAAACTCACGGGCATTAATGGATCAGCTTGATTCGATAATGTACCACTTCGATACCATTGTACAGAAATATAAGATTGAAAAAGTTAAAACAATAGGCGATACTCTATTGTGTGCAGGAGGTATCCCGGTCAAAAATATAACCAACCCTGTTGAAGTTGTAATGGCAGCGCTCGAGATGGTGCAGGTTATTGATAATGTTCAGCGCATGAGCGAAGACGAGCGTATTTGGGAATTAAAGATGGGCATTCATACCGGGCCTGTAACTGCGACTATTACAGGACAGAAAAAAATAACCTATGATATTAAAGGCGATACAGTTAATATTGCCACCCGCATGGAATCTTCAGGTCATCTTGGAAAACTGGTAATATCGGCCAATACTTACGAACTGGTAAAAGAATTCTTTGTTACCGAATACTTTGGGAAGATGCCAATAAAATATCATGGTGATATAGAAATGTATGTTGTTCGTGGCCTAAAACCCGAACTTACTGTTGATGGATTGGGTATAAAACCAAACCAGAATTTCCAAACACGTTTTGGGCTGATTCAATTTACCGACATGCAGGAGATGATTCTTGACAAATTGGAAAAAGAACTGCCACATTATCTTTATTATCATAATTTCAAACATACAGTCGATGTGGTTACAGAAGTCGAACTTATCGGTGGGGCGAAGGTGTATCAGATGAAGAAATCCTTTTGCTAAAGACAGCTGCCCTTTTTCATGATGCAGGCCACATTACAGCCTATGACAACCATGAATATTATGGCACATTGCTGGCAAGGGATTATTTGCCTAAATACAGTTATTCAACTGAGCAAATTAACCGTATTTGTGAATTAATTATGGCAACAAAATTGCCGCCAAAACCTAAAAATCTATTAGAGAAGATTATTTGTGACTCCGACCTCGATTATCTTGGCCGTTCTGACTTCATTCCTGTATCTAATACACTTTATTCTGAACTGAAAGAACAAAATAAAATAGGTACTTTAAACGAATGGAATAAAATTCAACTAAATTTTATTTCCGGGCATCAATATTTTACAAAAACTGCACAGAACCTTCGGGAAGTAAATAAACAAAAGCAGATAGAAAGAATTATGCAGTTAATTGAACCTGAATAGTCAAATAGGGTTGAATTTAATTTTTCTTTTAAATTATAATAAAAATGAAAACAACTGAAGAAATTGCAATCGACCTCTTTAAAGGAGGGCTTAATTGTTCTCAATCAGTCATAACTTCTTACGCCGAAAAACTTGACTTTGATAAAGGGCTCGCTATGGGCATTTCCTGTGGTTTCGGTGGGGGCATGGGAAGGCTCCAGGATACTTGCGGTGCTGTTACAGGTGCATTTATGGTTTTAGGTATTTATAATTGCAAAAAATACGCTGACAACAAAGACAGAAAAGAAAACACATATTCGATGGTAAAGGAGTTTAATAAGAAATTCAAAGCGATTCATGCTACTACCAACTGTCGATTGCTATTAGGAAGCGACTTAAATACTGTAGAAGGACAAAAATATGTTAAGGAACATAACCTCCATGAAATTATTTGTGAGAAATGTATTAAAAACGCAGTTCAAATTGTAAATGAACTGACTAATTAAATCTGTTTTAATTTTCTGAAATGCTCTTTCTCCAAAGCAAAATCAAGAAAAGGATATTTATTTTCCAGAATTGCGACCTTCTCTAAATTCCGGGTTATAAAAGTTCTGGACTCATTTGAATGAATGTTTGCAAGCCTATGGTTAACTGCTGTTAAAATCGACGCAACCTCCGAATTAATGTTTTTTGTTTCAGTATTAAAATAAGAATTGCCAAATTTTTCAAAAATATAATCGATTGCCTGTTGCGATGGATGTACCATGTCGGTATCATAAAACCTATAATCGCGCAAGTCGTCGAGCATTAGTTCATATGCAGGAAAATAAAAAGCAAGTCCATTTTTACATAATTTTTGAACCGCAACTATTAAAATAGATTTGCTTAATTGGTTTCCTTCAGCAGTGTCACTTAAGTGCCTTACAGGGCTTACTGTAAGAATAATTTTCAGGTTTGGGTTAAAGTCTTTTAAAGAATTAAAAATATTTTCAAAATCCTTTACTATAGTCGAGCTGTCGAGCAATTGACGTTCAAAATTAATTGCCGGTAATTTATGACAATTTGAAACTATTTTTTTATTTTCTTTATTTACAAAGACCCAGGCTGTTCCAAAAGTTAAAATCAGGAATTTAGCATTTCTGAGATTTTCGTGGCCTTTTTCCAATCGCCGGTTAATTTCAGACAAACATTTTTCTTTTTCCTCAGAGGAAAACCGGCTATGGTGCATAAACGAATGCCAGCTATCGTTAAACCAAAAAATATCATTCTCGTTATATTTATTAGCTTTAATAAGCCTTTCAATGCTTTGACTTATAGAAACCGGATTAAATAATACACCAAAAGGATTAATATCAATACAAAATTTTAAAGATTGCATCCGGTTGCCAACGTTTTCAGTAAAACATGAACCAATAAACATTACAAGTGTTTCATGCGAAATAAAAAACTCGCTTCTAACAGGGTTAACCTCTGTCCTGAAATTGTTCATCTTTAAATTGCTTGAAATTTTCATTTATCCAATCCATAATATAAGCAAAAATTTCCTTCTTGTTTGGTTCATGGTGTAATTCATGAAAACATCCTTCCCAGATATTAAACCTTGTAAAAATACCTGTATTCCTGGTAAACATTGCAGAGCTTTTACATGATGTAATATTATCGTCCGATCCATGCATTAACAACAATGGAACACGCAACATGTAACCCATACCGATAGCATTCTTCCCATGGCTGACAGCATCAAAATAAAGGCTGAGAGATACGCTTCTATGCACCAAATTATCTGTTTTATAATCATTAACTTCTTTCAAATCCCTGGAAATATTAGCTGGATTTAGGCCATTATCGAAAGTCATGAATGGAAGAAATAACTTTGTCAATTTCGCTAAAGCTATTTTATAAGTAGAAGGAGGTGTTGTGAGTTTAAACCATGGAGAAGTTATTATCAT
>CAVSGB010000317.1:0-6051 GCA_963726845.1 uncultured Bacteroidota bacterium
ACGCCTCGATGGTTTTTGTTACTACCAGTCTTTCAACCTTTGTCCTTTTCGAAATTTCTTCTACGATGTCTGCTTTTGTCATGATTTTTATGTTTTAATAATAGGATAAATTATTTTATTTAAAAATTTCCTTTTGCTACTTAATCTCTACCCCGACAGCCCTCAGATATTTATAAAATGTCGCCTTGCTTTTTATCCCTGAGAATTCCATGATATAACTTACGGCGTACTTGGGCTTTAGGCTTTGGTAAAGTGAAGCTGCTGCATGGGCAATTTTTAATTTTTCGTCCGTGATGCCAGGCTTCCGTCCCCCTTTAAGGCCTCTTTGCCGTGTGGTGGCAAGGCTGGTAATTGCCCGTTGCCTGCGCTTGTCCTGGTGGTATTTGGCTAGTACCGTAAACAACCTGTTGTCCCCACGTAGGATATCATCGATGTCCAGGCTGGTAAAAGTAATTCTAAGGCGATTGAGCCTGTCCACCAGCCTGACCAGTTCCAGGGTGGTGAGGTTAAAAATATCCAGGGCGCAAACCAATAAAGAGTCACCGGCACGTATACCAGGTTTTGACAAGGCAGCTTCCAGTTTTGGCATCCGGCTATTTTTCGTGGGTTTTTCGATGATAAATTCCTTGCAACCTTTTTTTGACAACATTTCAATTTGCCCCGAAGCTGCCCAAAGGGCTAAAAATGTCATTTATATAACCAAAAACCATAATGTGTAAATTAACATGAGAAAAACAAATATATTGAAATTAGAATGATCAAACGGAAAAATTAAACCTTTTTGTTTGTCCTGGATAAAATTTAAAAATTATTTTATCCAGGTACCTGGAGCAAAAAATGAAAAAAGCATATGCTGTAACAAAGGAGTATAGGCAAAAGGAAAAAGAGAGTTCAAAGAATCAAAATTTCTTCAAAAAATAAGGAAAATCATAAATTAAAGTATTACAGCTTGATAGGTTAAAAAATCTGACAGTATAATACCTATTATTTTAAATGAGTCTTATCCTGGAACATAAGTTAAGAAAATTTCTGTTAGGCGTTGTTGTTAGCGGCTTTTATTTTTCATTTTGGTAATTTCTTGTTTTTCTTTGTCCTTGAAATAGGTTATAAACGAAGCAGGATTATCCTTTATCAAATTTTGCAATTCATATTTTTGTCTTTTATACTCTAATGTTAGTTGTCCTAATTCAATTACTATTCCAGCGGACGCTGTCAACAAACTAATTGGAGGTTCAGTAAAAAATGTTGCAAGTAATGAACCTCCAACTACACCAGTAAATAGTTTTGAGTTAATAACATTATTAACCGTAGCTTGTAACAAATCTAGACCAAATTTTTTTGCTGTGATTTCATAATCATAAATCTTACTGTTTATATCGTCTTCAATGTAATTTTTTGATTTTTCCTCATAATTCTCATAAGCAAACAATCTCAACTTTCTGAGTTTCGCTTTTGCAGTTGGGTCTTTCCGAAATTCTATAATTTGTTCCCAAGGAGCATCGGAGGCATCTATAATTTTAAGATTAGACAATGTCAAAATAGCTGGAAGTGGAATGTTATTATCTTCAGGCAGTGATGCAATGGCACTCCCACTAACACTTAACAGTGGATAATTTTCTAAATTATATTTGTAAATAAACTTAAAATAGTCATTTGCAAATGTCTTTTCAATTTTTTTATACTTAAAATCAGAAATGCCAGAGATTTTAGGTTCAAGATTAAAGTGACGAATTAGTTCCTTCGACATCATATGTTATGCAGAAAGAGTTAAGGTAGCTAAACTATCAGCAAAATCTTTATTCTCTATTAAATCTTTTGGGAAAATCTCGTTCCCAACCTTTTTAAGAATTTCGCTGAGACTGTTTATATCTCTATTTGTTATTTCTTTTAAAAAATCAATTGGAAGAGCAACGGGAATAATATGGTCAAAATATAGCATACTATTTTTTAGGTCTCCAAGTGTAACTGCTGTTGTATAGTATTCAATATTATTAGGATGTGTCATATCTAAAATTTATTATTTTTCATCGTAAATATTTTCATCTGTTTGTGAGCCAATATTGCCAACAGTTAATTAATCTTGTCCAGTATTGAGTTTTAAGCTGCGCCTAAAATACGTCTACAGGTTAAACATTAAATTACGCTCTCATTTTATAAACTTCATCAGGTATTTTATAACCCAAAGATAAATGAAGTCTTTTATTATTATAAATTTTTATTGCATTAATACAGGCTCCCTTTGCCAGTCTGATATTTGCAAAACTTTGATCGAGATAAAATTCATCTTTTAATATCCCATTTACACGCTCTGCAATTGCATTTTCATAACAATGTTTTTCTTCTGTCATACTTAAAAGAACATGATGTTTTTTCAGCAAATTTACATATTCATTGCTACAATATTGGCTACCCCGATCCGAATGATGGATCAATCCTGGAGCAGGGCGGGCATGCCTCTGAGCTCGTTTGAAGGCTCTGAGGCAGCCCGCCAGCTCCAACGTGTCACTTACATCATATCCTACTATTTTGCGAGAAAATGCATCGGTTATTAGTGCCAAATAACAAAACTTATTGGCCAGCCGTATGTATGTTATATCTGAAACCCATACTTGGTTTGGCTTTGTTATTTTCAAATCTTTGATAAGGTTCTTATACTTGTGAAAGTGATGATAAGAATCTGTAGTCCGCACCCCTGAACGTTTTCGTTTTACAAGCATTCCATATTTGGAAAGTATTTTAAAGAGCTTATCCCGGCCTATCTTTAATCCCTCTTGCTCAAAGTCATCGTGTAATGCTTCGTGTATCTTTCGTCCACCCTCGCGTGGCTGGTTTACCCGGCGCACTTTTACCATCGCTATAACCTTATCAAAGGCTTCTCGTTCTTTGTCTTTTCGACGTTTATTCTTGTAGTAAGCATCACGGGTTTGTCCAAAGCATTGACAGATTCCAGTGATGCTCCCACAATTAGTTTCCCGGGATATTTGCATGGCAAAAATCATGGCTTTTGGGCGAGCTTTTTTTTAACTCTTCGGCATCTTTCATTCCCAGTTCTTGTGCCGCTACTTGTAAGTAGGAGTCTTGCACTATCTTTTCAAGCTCCTTTTTATAGAGCAAATCCTTAAGTTGTGCGTTTTCCTTTTCTAAGGCATGAATACGTTTTAGTTCGTCCATACTCTCAATGTTTATCCGATGGTTTAAAAGGTCTTTACGGCCATACTTGTGAATCCAATCTGTTATGGTACTTGGAGCCTACATTATACATTCTGCTAAGGTCTCGTTTAGTGTACTTACCTTCGCTTAGTTCTGATAACACTTTTAGCTTTACACTTTCGCTAAATCTTTTAATTGTCTGTTGATTTTTTAACATAGTCTACTCGTTTTGTGTAGACATTTTTCAGGACGACTCAGGTTTGTCTTGTCCTACGAGTGCGGCTATGTTTCGTAAGGGTTTGCGAAGAATGTCTTTATCCACCGGCACAAATCTTGCCAATAGGAACTGAACCTGCAAAACCTCTGAAACCCTTATGAAATATGAGCCGTTGTTGGCGGTTCGACGGTGTGTCCTGCGATGAATCAGGGCACTTTCAAATATAGAAATCTTCCTGATAATCAGGAAGAAAGTTCTTTGAAATTGATTCATCTTAACTTTAGATGAGATGAGAGGCATCTATTTATAGTGTTTTGGATTAAGAAACGAGCCGGAAAAGAAATCCGGAGGTTTCACAAACAAATTCTATACATTCCCTTTATAGATGGGTGGTCTCTCGGATACGCCTTGCTGGAGGTGTTTCCAATCCGCCCTGCGGTGCTTCCCTTTCAAGGGGTAGGTACTGAACGGCATGGGTTAAAAGGCAGAAAACCCATTTCGGTGGGAAATCTGTCAGGAATGGGTAAAGAAGCTGAACGAAAGTAAACCGTTCGATGACATGTCGAAACTAACTTTTACGATTCTGAAAACCATGTGTGTGACGGTCACATGGGATAAGGACAAAGATTACCAGTTTATTGGTTGTCCCGGAATCCGGCATAAAGACGGCAGGAGCTTTACCTAGGCTCATCTAAGGAACAGGAGAACCTACCCGTTGGTGTAAAGAGAGAATGCCGAAAACCTGTAAGGCAAGGCAAAGAGTATCGATACAGCGGAGTAGGGGCGGATTAACCCGTAGTAGCGATTTGTGCCAGATTAAGCCCTGTGAAAGCAGGGATGAGCGAAGGGGTTAACGGACTCAAGGCAATTTTACCAACTTCGATTAATCGGGGGATGAGTTTGTTTCAGCCTGTTCCCGCTAAAATGCGGGACGTGAGTTCGAAGAGCCGTGTGATGGGAGACTATCAAGCACCGTCCCGTGAGAGGTTTAGGGGTGAAACTCCCCTTTACCTACTCGACTTTATTTTAGCTTTTTTAAATTGTTCTAAATCATTTATGTATAAATCTAAATCAACACTTTTCTCTATTTTACCTTTTGATATTGCAATCTCTTCAAGGGAAATAGCTTCCTGAATCAGCCCAGAATCAAATAGAAAGTGAGCGTATATATCATTTGTTAAGCTTAAATCTGGCGATAAATTATATGCCAGTTTTGACCAAAGAAACGCATCCTTAAATCCTATTGTATCATCATACTTTTTATAATTTGAAAATATATTTCTACAAACCAAACTTAGTTCGATTGGATCAATATTTCCAAGGCTAACATATTTTCGAACTTTCTCAAGATATAGGCTCCATTTGTTTTTATTATCAACAAGGCAAAAGATATGATAAATGTTACTTTTTGATGTGTAAAATATAGCAGAATCAAGTATTTTAAATTCTCCTGTTTTGGCTGAATCAGAATTAAATTTGTCATAAGAATAATCAAAACATTGGAAAATTTTGCTTTCTATTTTAGGCTGACTATATTTTTTTTCGAAGAATGCTCTGTGTTTCAAAACAAAACTAAATTGTGAATTATTTAAATCTTGAACAAAATTAAAGAATAAAGTCCATGATTTATTATTGAATCTGTCTGTATCCTGAAGTACTTTAAAATATTTTTCTAAAATTGAATCTTTATCTTTTGCATCCGGGCATGATGATAAATACGCAAATATGGCTTCGTAGGAAGTGTCCTTATTGATTATTTTAGTTTTTAGGTCAATAAGTCTTTGCACCCCTAACAATGCAATCTTGGCCTGATTAATTATTTTATTTGCATTGCCCATTCCGATATAGTTATGAATAACTTCTCCATTGGAATTTAAAAATAGCAATGTCGGGAAACCTACAATTTTGTATTTAAGCATTATTTGTTCACCATTGTGGGAAGTCAAATTAATGTTAAAATTAACAAAGTTGTTATTGTAGAAATCTCCAACTTCCTTTTGAACATAAATCTTTGAAGACAAATCGTTGCATAGATCACACCATGTATTAAAACAATTTATAAAAATTAACTTGTTTGTTCCCTTAGATTTAGAAATAATTTCATTTAAAGAACTATCCTTCTCAAAGTTAATGCCCTGGCTAAATATCAAAAATGAAATAGTTGTCAAGAAGATTGTCAATAAAAATCGTTTCATATTTAGTTTCAATTAAATCATATAATTGATCCCAATAACCAAAAAATATTGGCGGGAAATCAACTTTTGATAAAATAAATTTGTTGTCAATCTTAACAAAAAAAGAATCACATTTTGAAATCTTACTTGGAACTGCCATTATAGAGTCTTTTGAATGGTCATATACTAAGAAATCATTAAAATAATTGTATTTCCAAATTCCAATCTTATTATTGTCCTTGTATTGTCCAGTTATTTGAATTACTGATGTATCTCTATACTTTTGTATCAGTTTATAATTGCCGCTTTTTTGTTTTGTTTTTTTATCAATTGTATACTCTTCAGTGTAAGGTTTTGATTTTACTCTTTTAAATTTCAAATCTTGAGCGAAAGAAATCTGTAAATTTATTAGAAACAATGTTATAAAAATCGTTCTCATAACTTATCAATTTTTCTAAATGTTTTTTATTAGTATATGTATTTTCTCATAATGGTTGCCAAACGTTCCTC
>CAVSGB010000318.1:0-6284 GCA_963726845.1 uncultured Bacteroidota bacterium
ACCTCACTCTGATTAGGCTTACTGTAACTAACTGTGGTCGGGTTTATTTTTTGAACATTGCAGCCAATCTTCTTCCCGCCAAGCCTTATTATTGTATCTAGTTTGACTTTCTTTGACGACGTTTCTAATGGTTTAGACGCTTGAACTTCACTTGTTTCTGATTTATCAGGCGACGCAGGTGCCGGTTCAGAATTGGGAGCCGGAGGATTTTCAGGTGGTTTTTTACGTTTATAAGTAACTGTAGCGGCATTAATTTTCGTTTCCCCGTCTTTAGTAACTTCTTGAGAAAAAACGCCAGCCGATATAAGGCAAAATAATACGACAAACGTAAATTTCTTCATTTTCCCTTTAAGTTTTCAAGGTATTTATAAAACCAAAATTTAAATACCAATAATTTAATTGATCATTCATTGCCAGTACAGGCAAAATAAAACCCAACTGCTAAGATTATAAAATAGTTGGCAATTAAAGTCGAGTCCATTTTTCCTGAAAATAAAACAAAAATTTTGTAAAGCGACAACCCTGTCAATATGAATCCAGAAATCACAGTTAAAGCTGGTTTTGAAGTAAAACCACCTATAAAAAGGAGGAGACCGAAAATGACATAAACTGAAGATATATAAAATTCCTTGTCATGGAAGTTATAGGTTTTCACTACATCTAAATTCTTAAACGTAATTATTAAGAATAGTACTATTGCAATACGCAAAAGCCAGTTTGAAAATGCAAGGCCTGATTTTAAAGGTTTCATAATTATATATTTAGGTTTAACAATTAATAATCTTACAGTTTAAACTTTTGGAACATCCATTTAATATTAGCTTCGGGGTTCATTTTCTCGTTGTGAAAATTAGTTATTAGATGTATCAGTGTTTTAAATGTTAATTTTAACAAAATGATTTAGTCAACTAAACCGCTAAATTAAAAAATCTTTCTAACGTAATATTTATTTTTCCGAATAACTTTGCACGGTTTTGTTCATACATTACTTTGAAAATTGCTTGTACAACTTATATTTGCCACTTTTTGAAGTTTGAAAAATAAATTTATAATAGTGAAATCTTCATGCACTATCGTTCGCAACAAATAGATATACATAATATGGATGTTAACCTTCCGTGGGCCTTTCGAGGTTCATACATATGCGCCTAATAAATAAATGTTAAAAACAAAATGTACGCATGAAATTTAAACGATTGATGATCTCGGCCATTGTTTGGCTTTTAGTAGGGATAATTTTAATCCTTTTCTTTTTAATTTACATATTCCTTTGGTTTCTAAGCCTTCCATTCGACAGAAAAAAATACTTTGTTCAAAAACTTACCCAATTGTGGATAGATTTTTATATCATAGTTTTCCCATTTTGGACCATTAACGTTATCGATAAGCATAAAATTATTAAAGGCAGGCCATGCATTGCTGTATCTAACCATCAATCGCTGCTTGATATTGCAATATTGTTTCATGTATATGCATATTTTGTTTGGGTATCGAAAATTGAGAATTTTCATATACCAATAATTGGTTGGGTAATGAGCCTTAACCACTTTGTAAGCCTTGACAGGAACGACCCAAAAACATTTCATAAGATGTTTGAAGATATTTCGAAAGCAATAAAAAGCAATAAAACAGTGATGATGTTTCCTGAAGGCACCCGTTCGAAGAATTACGAACTGGGACGTTTTAAGGAAGGGGCATTTAAAGCTGCCATTGAAAACAAATCACCAATTCTGCCAATCGTTCTCGATGGCACAGGCAACGCAATTCCGAAAGAAGGAATGTTAATTTCGAGAAAAACAAAAGTCACAATTAAAGTTTTGGATTCGATACCTTATGAAAAATTTCCTTCGTACGAACCTTCAATATTAAAAGAGCATGTCAAAGCGATTATTGCCAAAGAGTTAGAGAACATCAGAAAAAGTGCCTTATAAATTAATGCTCGTTTGTCGTTTCCTGGTGGTATATTTTTTGGGTCATAGGATAAAAGGGTTGATTGTTTAAGCAAAATCTTTCAGGATTTTGAAACCTGAAAGATTTATCAACCGATTCGGCTAACATCGTTTTTTGTTCTTTACCAATTACTTGTTATTGAAATATTTACAAAAATAATAGAAAATGTTTTTCAACGGAAAGTACAGGATTTTAAAAAAGATGAATTACATTTCGGATCAGCAGGGTATAATTGAAAGATATTTAAAAGAAGCTGAAGGATGGAGGGCACATCTCGAAAAAACTAAAAATACAATTGTACAAAGTGCCGAAAGAAAGGACAATGGCAGTTGCGCAATTCTCGGAGCTGGTTGGCTGCTCGATGTCCCGTTAGAGTTTCTTGCAAAACGTTTTAAACAAGTTTATCTTTTTGATGTTGTTCACCCAACTCAGATAAAGCACAAAATACATAAATTCAAAAATGTGACACTTGTAGAACAGGATATTACCGGGGGTGCAATAAACGAATTTTTCGAATCGGTGCAAATGCATAAGAGCATGGGGTTGCATAAATCACTTGACGAATTTAAATTCAATGGGTTCAATTATAAAATGCAATTTGATTTTGTTGCTTCCGTAAATATTCTTAACCAGCTCGATATATTGCTTATTGATTATCTAAAAGGATATTGTTTATATTCTGATGAAGAATTAATGCAGCTTCGTGTCCAGATTCAGCAAAAACATCTTGACACGATGCCTGCAGGTAAAACATGTCTCATAACAGATTATGAAGAATTGATTTTTGAAAATGAAAATAATCTGGAAAAGAAAAATAATTTAATCCACATTCAACTTCCTGAAGAAAAAATCATAGATCGCTGGCAATGGCATTTCGACCATAAGGATTACTATCCAGGGAAAAATGTTGTTTTTAATGTTCTTGCAATGGAGATTTAGGTCAAAAAATATTATTTTCTGCCCTGTCATTTATCCTGAATTGCTTTTAAAAATGTGTGTTTGCCAAGCTATCAACAACCCTGTTGATAAACATTTATACCCGCCCGCCTATCTTTTGAGTATATTTGTCCATGCTCCTGTTTCATAAAAATGAAGCAGAAGTTAGAGGTTGTCTTACATTTTTGCCATTAAATACCTTAAAGGGGCCTTTCAATTTTCAAGTATTAAAAAGAATCCTTTAATGGGTTGGGCTTAAATCAGGACAAAAAGGCAGCTTTCATTGGCAACATTTATAAACATTATTTTTTAAAAGGTTAAAATTTCAACAACCACTAAATGACCGAAACAGCATATTCAGAAGATTCAATCCGCACGCTCGACTGGAAAGAACACATCAGGCGCCGGCCGGGTATGTATATCGGCAAACTTGGTGATGGTTCATCACCCGATGATGGAATATATGTACTTATAAAAGAAGTAATGGACAATTCCATCGATGAATATACGATGGGTTACGGGAAAGAAATTGTGCTTACGATCTCAGAATCTTCTGTCCGCATACGTGATTACGGGCGCGGCATCCCGCTTGGAAAACTTGTTGATGTAGCTTCAAAAATGAACACCGGTGCTAAATACGATTCAAAAACTTTTCAGAAATCAGTCGGGCTGAATGGGGTTGGTATTAAGGCTGTAAACGCCCTTTCGGCAGAATTTGTTATCCAGGCATTCAGGGATAAATCCACAAAAAAAGTAACGTTTTCGGAAGGCAACATTATTGCTGATGAACCTGAACAGCAATCTAACCAGCACAACGGCACTGAAGTTGTTTTTATTCCAGATAACAAACTTTTCGGGCATTTCCATTTTATTACCGAGTATATCGAAGCAATGGTCCGCAATTACACATATCTTAATGCCGGATTGGTAATAAATTTTAACAATAATAAATTCATTTCAAAAAACGGCTTGCTTGATCTCCTTAACGACAATATGCCGGAAGCAGGATTGTACCCGATAATCCATTTGAAAGGTGAAGATATAGAAGTGGCAATAACCCACAACACCGAGTATGGTGAAGATTATTACAGTTTTGTAAACGGGCAGCACACTACCCAGGGTGGCACTCATTTACAAGCGTTTAAAGAAGTTTATGTTAGGGACCATTCGGGAATTTTATAAAAAAGATTTTGAAGCTTCCGATATCAGGTCTTCAATTATTGCTGCCATTAGTGTCAAAATTCAGGAACCGGTTTTCGAATCTCAGACAAAAACCAAGCTTGGATCAAAAGATATGACCGAAGGCGGAGTTTCCGTGAGCAAGTTTATTGCTGATTTTATAAAAAGGGAATTAGACAATTATCTTCACAAACATTCTGAAATTGCTGATATCCTTATTAAAAAAATATTGGATAATGAAAAGGAACGTAAAGCAATCAGCGGCATTCAGAAGATAGCTAAAGAACGTGCAAAAAAAGCAAACCTTCACAATAAAAAACTACGCGATTGCCGGTTGCATTTATCAGATAATGACGAGCGCCGTCTCGAAACAACAATTTTCATAACCGAAGGCGACTCGGCCAGCGGATCGATTACAAAATCGCGCGATGTAAACTCACAGGCAGTTTTTAGTCTGAAAGGAAAACCATTAAATACATTTGGACTTACTAAAAAAATTGTTTACGAGAATGAAGAATTTAATTTGCTACAAGCTGCATTGAATATTGAAGATGGATTGGAAAACCTTCGTTATAACAATATTGTAATTGCCACCGACGCTGATGTTGACGGGATGCACATTCGGCTCTTACTGATTACATTTTTTCTGCAATTTTTCCCTGACTTTAGTTCGCAAGGGTCACTTGTACATCTTGCAAACACCACTTTTCCGTGTTCGGAACAAACAAAAAACCAATTATTGTTACAACGAACAGGAACGAGATTCAGCAGTTAAAAATTTGGGCCAAATCCTGAAATAACAAGGTTCAAAGGATTGGGAGAAATATCTCCTGACGAATTCAAATACTTTATTGGAAACGATATAAGGCTCGACCCATGACGTATGCGGAAAGAAGATATTATTCATGGCCTTCTTGATTTTTACATGGGCAAAAATACACCGGAACGTCAGGATTTTATTATTGAAAATCTCAGGATTGAGGTTGATATGATTGAAGCTTAAATTCTATGATTACTGATTATTTTGAAGATATAAACGATGAGGATCCTGTTTTAGACGGACAGGTTGATAATTCCGAAAGCACCGAACATCAGGCTTCTGATGCATATAAAAGCATTACTGTACTTGGCGGGATGTATAAAGATTGGTTTCTCGATTATGCTTCATATGTAATTCTTGAGCGTGCTGTCCCTCATATTAACGATGGCCTGAAACCAGTTCAGCGCCGGATTCTTCATTCGATGAAACGCCTGGACGATGGCCGCTATAATAAAGTAGCGAATATTATCGGGCATACGATGCAATTTCACCCTCATGGCGATGCATCTATCGGCGATGCACTTGTGCAACTTGGCCAGAAAGATTTAGTAATTGATTGTCAGGGAAACTGGGGAAATATTCTTACCGGTGATAATGCTGCAGCACCTCGGTATATTGAAGCACGGCTCTCAAAATTTGCACTCGAAGTTGTGTTCAACCCAAAAACAACAGAATGGAAACTCAGCTACGATGGGCGAAATAAAGAACCTGATACATTGCCTGTTAAATTTCCCCTTTTACTTGCTCAGGGTGTTGAAGGCATTGCAGTTGGATTGGCTTCAAAAATATTGCCGCACAATTTTCTCGAACTCATAAATGCTTCCATCGCTTATCTTAAAAAACAACCCTTTGAATTGTTTCCCGATTTCCCGACCGGAGGTATGGCCGATGTATCGCGCTATAACGATGGCTTGCGAGGGGGGGCAATACGTGTGCGTGCGAAAATTACCAAACTTGATAAAAAAACTTTGGTAATTTCTGAAATCCCTTTCGGCAGGACAACATCAAGCCTTATTGAAAGCATATTAAAAGCCAACGAGAAAGGAAAAATTAAAATCAGAAAAATAGACGATAACACGGCTGAAAATGTTGAAATTCTTGTTCATCTTCAACCCGGGATTTCACCTGATGTTACCATTGATGCACTTTATGCATTTACTGATTGTGAAGTATCTATTTCTCCAAATTGTTGTGTCATTGAAAAAGACAGGCCTCGTTTTATGGGTGTTTTGGAAATTCTAAAAGTAAATACCGATAACACACTTAACCTGCTAAAACAGGAATTGGAAATTAAATTAAGCGAATTAAACGAGGATTGGCATTTGTCATCACTTGAGAAAATATTTTTTGAAAAGAAAATTTATCGCGAACTTGAAAAGGATTTAGAAACCTGGGAATT
>CAVSGB010000319.1:0-13554 GCA_963726845.1 uncultured Bacteroidota bacterium
TATTCGTTTTTATTATCCGTCCATCAGAACGCAAATACCTTACCTTTTCAATTACTTCTGTTCTTACAATTCTATTATTATCTGTGCTGATGGAAAGTTATACTATACACTTGGGCTTTATCCATTTTTATTGGCTGCCGGCGGGTATGCAATTGAAAAATACCAGCCAGGCTGGTATCTCAAATTTGTTGTGGTTTTTGCAGTAGTTTTCGCTTTACCAATGTTGCCAATAAGTTTACCAATATTTAGCCTTAAGAAAGTTGAGAGCTACACAGAAAAATTTGCAGGTTCAATTAATACATGGGAAGATGGAAAAATTCATAAAATACCGCAGGATTATGCTGATATGACCGGTTGGAAAGAACTTGCAAAGTTGGTTATTAAAACCTATCAATCGCTACCTGATTCAGAAAAAACGCGTTGTTCGATTTATGCTGAAAATTATGGCCAGGCCGGAGCAGTAAAATTTTATGGCCGGCCTTTTAAAATACCCGAACCCATTTCATTTAATGACAATTTTCTTTTGTGGGCTCCCGATAGTTTTAAAAGAAAAAATTTAATATATATAAACGACACGATTGGTGATATTAAATATTTATACAAATCTTGTGTTTTAAAAGGAAAAATCAACAATCAATACTTCAGGGAAAATGGATTAATGGTTTTTTATTGCACCCAACCAGTAGATTCGTTTAAATTCTTCTATCAAAAAAAAGTTGCTCATTTGAAAAGTATTTACCGCAGAACAACTGCTTTGACATCCTCTCACTAATTCATTTGTGTCTTTTATATTGATTCTTGATTCTAACATCCTGATTCTTGATTCTTGATTCTAACCTTCATATTCTTTCAATATATCCTTAATCCCTTCGGGTGAAACACGGCCATAATTTTTATCTCCTACCATAACAATAGGAGAAAGCCCGCAAGTGCCAACACAACGAAGACAGCTTAGTGAAAATTTGCCATCAGGGGTTGTTTCTCCAACCTGAATTTTTAGTGTTTTTTTCAATTCATCGAGTACTTTTTCAGCGCCCCTAACATAACAGGCTGTTCCCAAGCATACAGAAATAGGGTGTTTCCCTTTGGGCAACATGTTGAAAAAAGTATAAAATGTTACCACACCATAAATCTTGGCAACAGGTATTTTCAATTCGCGGGCGATTACTTCCTGAACTTCAGCGGGAAGATAACCAAACATGTGTTGCGCTTTATGAAGTACATTGATCAACTCACCGGGGTCGTTATTAAATTCCTTGCATACTGCTTTCAACTGCTCTACCTGGTGTAGTTTTAATTCAACTTTAATTGTTGACATATCTTAATAATTATGAATTATGAATTATGAATTAATGTTTCAAACATCGAATATCGCAAATCGATTATTGAAAATTAATCTACCAATATATCTTTCTTGCTTCTGTCGTAATACAAAGTATGAAGCAAATGATGAGATTTTTCGCCCAATGGCTTGCCCAGAAAATCCTCATAAAGTTTAATGATAAAAGGATTCTCGTGCGATTTACGGATAGCCTTGCCCCTATCTTCCCGATAAATAGCTTCATGACGGGCTTTAATAATTTTTGAATCACCATGGTGTAAAGGTTGTCCACCCCCACCAATACATCCACCCGGACATGCCATAATTTCAATGGCATGAAATTGGGACTTACCTGATCTGATATCTTCGAGTAACTTACGTGCATTGCCCAATCCATGGGCTATTCCAATATTTATAGGCAATCCGTTAAAATCTATTGTGGCATGACGGATACCGTCCAGGCCACGCAGTTCTTTAAAATCAACCTTCTGAAGTTTCTTTCCGGTATACAGTTCATAGGCTGTGCGAACTGCAGCTTCGATAACACCACCGGTCGTACCAAAAATTACTGCTGCTCCTGTCGATTCACCCAATGGATTATCGAATTCTTCATCTGGCAGGGATATAAAGTCGATATTAGATTGCTTAATAAGGTTTGCTAATTCCCGGGTAGAAAGCGAGAAATCAACGTCAGGGTTGCCATTTTCACCAAATTCTTCACGTGTACATTCGTACTTTTTAGCTAAGCAGGGCATAATAGAAACTACTATCATATCTTCCCGTTTCACACCAATTTTTTGTGTAAAATAATTCTTTGCTATTGCCCCGAACATTTGCTGGGGCGAGCGCGCCGTTGAAGGAATATCAAGCATATCCGGGAACTGGTGTTCAATAAACTTTACCCATGCCGGGCAACAGGAAGTAAGAATTGGCAAAGCTACAGTCTTATCGCCATTAAGATGCCGTGACAACCTTTCCAGCAATTCTGTGCCTTCTTCCATTATTGTCAGGTCGGCAGCAAAATCAGTATCAAAAACATAATCGAAGCCTAAGCGGTGCAATGCTGCAACCAATTTACCTGTAACTAAAGTCCCAGGTTCTAACCCAAATGCTTCTCCCAATGCAGCACGAACTGCAGGTGCAGTTTGAACAATAACTGTTTTGGTTGGATCAGCAAGAGCCCGGATCACATTGTTTGTATGATCTACTTCAGTCAAAGCACCTGTTGGGCAAACAGCAACACATTGTCCGCAATAGGTACAAGTTGAATGATCGAGATTTTGCTCGAATGCCGGTGCAACAACTGCCATAAACCCGCGGTTGACACCTGATAATACACCAACAGTTTGAAATGTATTGCACATAGTTTCGCATCGTCGACACATAATGCATTTGTCCATGTCGCGAATAATTGAAGGTGATGTATCTTCGCGATACCTTGACTGCTCGCCTTCATAATGTATTTTTCTTATTCCAAGCTGGTGTGCCATTGCCTGTAAATCACAATTTCCGGATTTGGCACAAATAAGGCATTCGGTGGGATGATCGGAAAGCATAAGCTCCATAACTGTTTTGCGGGCATTCAACACCCGGATTGTATGTGTGCTGACAAACATACCATCGGCACAATCAGTACCGCAAGCAGGGGCAAGGTTTCGCCGGCCTTTAACTTCAACAACGCAAATCCGGCAACCTGCTGGTTTATGTTCAATATTTAAATCTTCAAGGTTCATGTAACAAAGCGTAGGAATATCTATTCCGGCTTTACGTGCTGCTTTAAGAACAGAAGTTCCTTTTTCAACCTCTACAACCTTATTATCTATAGTGACTTTTATCATTTCCATTTTAAGATTCCTTATTTTACTATTACAGCATTGAATTTACATTTTTCCAAGCATGCCCCGCATTTGATACATTTGACCTGATCGATTGTATGGGGTTGTTTGCGTTCGCCCGAAATGCAATTGACAGGACAATTTCGCGCACAGGCCATACAACCTATACAATGCTCGGGATCGATAAAATAATGCATCAAGGCTTTGCATTGACCAGCCGGACACCTGTGTTCTTTTATATGGGCCATGTATTCATCATAGAAAACATCTATTGTAGACAAAACTGGATTGGGCGATGAACCCCCTAATTGGCATAACGAAGTGTCCTTAATAACATAGCTTAAATTTTTTAATAAGTCAATGTCCTCAATTGTGCCCTTACCTTGAGTTATTTTGTGGAGCATTTCGTTAAGCCTTTTATTGCCAACCCGACATGGTGTGCACTTTCCACAGCTTTCTTCTACAGTAAAGTCAAGATAAAATTTAGCCATAGCCACCATACAATCTTCTTCACTCATAATAATCATACTACCGGAACCCATCATAGAACCATTGGCAGTTAAGCTTTCGTAATCGACCGGCACATCAAGGTGCTTCTCTGTAAGAAATCCGCCTGATGGCCCACCGATTTGAACCGATCTGAATTTCTTGCCATCTTTTATTCCGCCGCCGATGTCAAAAATTATCTCACGCAAGGTAGTTCCCATTGGCACTTCAATTAATCCAACATTATTTACCTTTCCTGCAAGTGCAAAAACTTTTGTACCCTTCGATTTTTCAGTACCGATACTTGCAAACCATTCTGCCCCTTTCAGGATTATTACCGGAATATTGGCGTAAGTTTCAACATTATTTACATTGGTAGGTTTGCCCTTGTAGCCTGATTCTGCCGGGAACGGTGGCTTAAATGTAGGTTCACCACGCAAACCTTCCATCGAATGGATCAATGCTGTTTCTTCGCCACAAACAAATGCCCCGGCACCGTACTTCAATTCAATATCGAAATTGAAATCAAACCCAAAAATATTTTTACCCAACAAACTATATTCACGAGCCTGGTTGATGGCAATTTTTAACCTTTCTATTGCCAGAGGATATTCGGCCTTATGTAAATTAAGCCATTTGATGCCCCAATACAATATCCGCAAATTGCCATTGCCTCCAAAACTGAGTGCGGGTCGCCTTCGAGTACCGACCGGTCCATAAATGCCCCTGGATCGCCTTCATCGGCATTGCAAACCACATATTTTACATCGCCTTTTACTTTACTTGCAATTTCCCATTTCACTCCGGTAGGAAAGCCTGCACCACCGCGCCCCCGGATACCTGAACGTTTCACAATATCTATAACCTGGGCAGTTGTCATCTCCGATAAAACTTTACCTAACGCCAGGTAAGCATCAACTGCAATGGCTTCATCAATGTTTTCAGGATCAATAAAACCACAATTTCTCAAAGCAATCTTTAGTTGTTTTTTATTGAAATCTGTCCGGGCTGCAATATTTGCATTTAATTCATTGTAAATCAAGCGTTCTATTTTGTTCCCTTTTGCTAAATGCTCAGTTACAATTTCAACACAATCATCTGGTTTTACAGAAACATAAAAAGTATTGTCGGGTTGGATATTTCACAATCGGGCCTTTTCCACAAAAACCGAAACATCCACTCATAACAACCTGCACATCGTTATTTAACCCATTTTTTTCAATGTTTTCTCTCAGGCTATAGGCTACCATTTCACTGTCCGATGATTTGCATCCATTGCCCCCGCAAACAAGCACCTGAATTTTATAATTCGACATCCTGATATCCTCCTTTAATTTTTATTATCTATGGTTTGATAAATGATGGGAATAATACCATCGACCAAATCTCCATTTTTTATATAAGTTTCAATAATTTCATCAGCTTTCGCTTTGGTTACATTACCAAAAACAAGAGGCTCTTTACCTGGCAGTGTCACTTCTATTGTTGGTTCGGCATAACAAAAGCCCATACAACCAGTTTGCGTCACTACCGCATCAATATTGCGCTTGTTTAACTCTTGTATCATAAATTCCATAACTGGTTTTGCTCCGGATGCAATTCCACAGGTAGCCATCGCGACTTTAACCTGAACAGATTGTCCTGGCTTTGAGCCATTCTCTCTTTGGCCATTTTTCTTTTTGATCTCATTTTTTAAGCGTCTCAGATCGTCGAGTGAAGCTATTTTTGTCATAATATATTAAAATATTTTAAAAATTTAGTCTTTTATAAATAAACAAATGATTGAACTGCAATTAGTTTGAAAAATTAAAAATTCATCGCTAAATGTAATTATTTCATGAGAATATATTTAGGTTAAACATTTAATAATTTTATAGTTGATTCTCATGAACCCCGCACCTACCCGAAGGTAAACATCCATTATATATACATATCCTAGTTGTAAACGCAAGTTCATGGATGTTACATTAGAACTGAAGAAATCAAATTAGATGTTTAAAATCATTTGTTTAATTTGTTTTGCAGAATTTCAATCGCTGCATCTATCGTATAATCTATATTTCTTTGAGTTTCACTCTGTTTTACCGGGACATCCGGATATATGCCGATAAATTGGTAATCGCTCCCTTCAAATGTAATACGCTGTGAATTAGAAACCCGGATGATCCAACCGTTTGGCAACTCCCTGATTAAAGGGTTTGAACTTCCACCACCTGTAGTGTCGCCCGCTATTTTTACCATTGGCTGATGTTTCATATCTATTACAAAACTTTCTGTTGCGCTGAAACTACTTCTATTTGTAAGTACAACTACAGGTTTGTTATAAACTAAATTTGGCGATAAATAAAAATCAATCCAATCAGTGAAATCATTAATCCCGGCCCCGTTTTTTATCCTGTATTTATAAATAAATTTTTTCGTTTGTGCAAACCTGCTGGCTATGATATCTGCAAATAATGTATTACCACCTCCGTTTGAACGGACATCTATTATTAACCCATCAGTCGATTTAAAAATATTCAATAATGAATCGATTGCTTCATATTCCTTTTCATCAATTAAAGAATCAAATGTTTTTAAAAAAATATAACCGTAATTATAATTATTGAATTTTCCATAGTTGAAAACCGAATTGTAAATTTTATAATTTGTAAAATAATTTGCTTTTTGCAGATTGTTTAATGTGTCTTTTAAATTTGAAGAAAGAGAATATAAACCATTGTAGCCGGCAATTCCGAAAGAACTAAAAAGATTGGAATGTCCATCTTTCAGCAAACTGATCATTTTCCCCAGCACCTGAAATAATCTAATATCCGAAGTATATTCATTTATTTGATTCCGGTAAACCAACTTAACAGAATCCCAATTCAGTTTAGTATATTGAAAATAAGAAAAACGCCTGTCCACCTCATTCCAAAATGAATCGAAAATAAATAAAGGATCATTGTAATTTTTAGAAAAATATTCTTTTTCACAACCAAAGCTAAGTAACGATAACAATATAATTATAAGGTTTTTACGCATTTTTATAACTTGTAATAAATCCCAAACGAAGCAATTTTCTTCAAAATCCTAAAATCCGTTGAATATTTATAATCTTCATAAGAAGTAAAATATTCAATTTTAAGGTCAAGACGATCTGAAACCCTTCGAATACATGATAATGAAAGCTGATAATTTGTATAATTGTTTACAAAATAAACTTTATTGTACAAACCGGTAAAACTATCATCAGCACGACCTGAATAATTTAATAAAGAATAACCTGATTTGCATAACACTAAATAATTTTTCATTCGATAACTTATTAAAGCATTAATTGAAAAAATTGCGTATGTAACTTCGCCACATTCTTTAAATCCATTGGCATAAGCCCATAGGTTGCTTCTATAATTTTCAATTTTGTCGGTGACTTGTAAACCGTACGCTGCACCAAAGTAAACATTTAGAGTCTTTGCAATTTTCAATATTTTATGAAAATATTCTGCTGACAAGGACAAATCTTTGAAGTTTAAATAATTGTACTTATAATTACTCAAATTGATATCAGGCAATAACTTCGATTGTCCATAGAAAATATTACCAAAAAAAAGATCGGTATCTGTAATATAATTAAGTTGGACATTTGCGTATTGAAACGAATTTCCTTTATAAGTAAAATAGTTTATCAAATTGTCGGACAAAGTATAATCTCCATAGCCTGCATCAGCGCCAATGCTCAATTTGCGCTCCATGCTTTGCTGACAAAACAGATTGATGACAAACAGATGTAAGAAAAAAAACAGCAGGATATTTTTACTCATATTCAAGTAACAGATTTCGATCCGGATAACAAACGGTAAATTAACAAAAAAATTCCCCACCCGATTGAACGAATGAGGAATTAATAATTTTTAAAAATACTTAAAATGGCTTCAATACCTGCTTTTAACTTTTTCTGACATGCTGTTTTAAAAACATTGGTACATTGACATATTGATAAATTGACACATTTTTCGGTATTTTCTATTCTGAGATAATTTCGAATGCAATTTCTACACTTACTTCTTTATGAAGTTTAATTTTAGCAGTATAGCTTCCTACTTCTTTAATTAAATCTTCTTTAATAAAAATATTTTTCCGGTCGATATTAAAACCTTTTTCATTTAAAGCTTCAGCAAGTTGAATGGTATTTACAGAACCAAAAATTTTACCTTTGGAACTTGTTTTAGCGCCAATTGTAAGCTTGAGGCCTTCCATTTTCTTAGCGTATACCTCGGCCTCTTCCTTAACTTTTATTTCTTTATGCGCACGCTGCTTAATATTTTCAGCATGGATCTTTTTAGCTGTTTCAGTGGCGTTAATAGCCAATCCCCTTGGAATAAGATAATTCCTGGCATATCCGTTTTTTACAACTATTATGTCGTCTTTACTGCCCAGGGTGGCTATATCCTGTTTTAAAATAACTTCCATTTCAGTTTCCTCCTAAATTTATTTTAACATATCGGCAACATAAGGCAATAAAGCAAGGTGACGTGCCCTTTTTATGGCAGTTGCTACTTTTCGCTGATACTTTAGCGATGTACCGGTTAAACGGCGCGGCAAAATTTTACCTTGTTCATTAAGGAATTTTTTAAGAAATTCCGGGTCTTTGTAATCGATATATTTAATGCGGTTTTTCTTGAAACGGCAATATTTTTTCTTTTTAACTTCTACCGTAGGTGGCGTTAAATATCTTATTTCTGATTGATTTACTGACATAGCTTATTCCTCCACTTTTTTAATGGTTTCCTTCTGGCTTCTCTTCTTCACACTGTATTCGACGGCAAATTTATCCATCTTGAAAGTAAGGTAGCGAATGATCCGCTCATCGCGCCGGTATTCAAGTTCCAACTTTTCAATTAAGGTGCCTTCAGCTGTAAACTCAATAAGGTTATAGAAACCTGTTGATTTTTTCTGAATGGGGTAAGCCAGTTTTTTAAGCCCCCAATTTTCGCTATGGACAATCTCTGCCCCATGCTCGGTTAAATAACCTTTAAACTTGTTAACCGCTTCCTTCATCTGGGCTTCAGACAAAACGGGAGTTATAATGAAAACGGTTTCATAATTGTTTAACATAGAATTACTTTTTATTTATTAATAATTATAATTAGGAGCGCAAAAGTAAGAAGATTTTGTTTATTGCAAAAAATATTAATGATTGTTTTATTACTCAAATAAAATGAATTGGCTAAATTACATTATTTTTTAAAATGATGATTTAAATCAGCTTTCTGCAATTGCTTTTTATCAATGCTTTCGTTAAACTTACAATAGCGAATTCAATAAATTTAAATTGTATGAGATTTTACCAACTAATATTATTAACGTACTTCATTGTATTCAAGTGTTTATTTATTTACAGTCAGGAGATTGGCCAATCGATTAGTGACCTTGAAATAAGTGCTGCTAAATATGAAAAAGAAAACAATAGACTTGAACTTGCCCGATGTCAAACGAAGCTGGGGTTTCTTTATAAAGAAAATAACAATATTAATAAAGCAATAGAATATTTTCAAAAAGCGATTAAAAGTAACGGAGAGTTGGGAAATGAAAATGCTGTAAAAAATTTGTACGTGAACGTTGGTATGATTTATTCTGAGAAGGAAAATTATGAGCAAGCTTTGAATTGTTTTAAAAAATCGTTACAGATAAATGAGAAATTGGGGAAAAAGCAGGACTTAGTTTCCGATTTGATAAATATCGCGCTGATACAGCAAAGCATGAAGAATTATGCTGAATCTAACCAGAATCTTGAAAAAGCAGTGAGTTTAGCCCAGGAAGTGAACGATATGTCTTCGCTTAAAAATTCTTATGGAATGTTATCTGAGAATTACGATAAACTTGGCAATGCTGCAAAAGCCCGTGAATTTTTCGATCTGGCAGCTTCATTAAAAAGCCATATCCAGAAGGAAGAAATAAAAAAATTTGAATCGCGCACCAAATTAGCTGAAGCTGAAATCAGCGTAAAAGACGTTGAAATAAAATCGCGCGACAAGGAAATCAGGAAAATGACCCGTGAACAACAACTTACCCAGGAATTATTGCGCCAGCAAAAAGAACTAAGTTCATTAAAAGATAAAGAATTTCAAACAAAAGAAAGGTTGCAGGAAGCCCGACAACGATATACATACTTAATTATGGCATCGTTAGGACTTTTCTTATTACTGGTATCGGGATTTTTGTTTTTTATTTTTAAACAACTCAAAGAAAAAAAGAAAGCTTATGAGATGCTTGAACAGAGTAACCGTCAGATTACAGAACAGAAACAGGAAATTGAATTGCAGCGTGATATTGCAACCAGTCAGAAGAAAAAAATAACCGATAGTATTTATTATGCACAGCGCATTCAAAATGCAGTTTTGCCGCCGGTAAGCTTAATAGAGAAAGTGCTGCCTGAGCATTTTATTTTCTATAGGCCGCGCGATATTGTGAGCGGGGATTTTTACTGGATGACTGAAAAGGATGGAATTGTAATATTTGCTGCAGTCGATTGTACGGGACATGGTGTACCGGGAGCATTTATGAGCATGTTGGGCGTAGCTTTCCTAAATGAAATTGTTAACAAAATAACCTTCAATAAACATATCCGTTCGCTGCATGCCAGTGAAATTCTTAACCAGCTTCGGGAAAATGTTATCGGGTCACTGCATCAAACAGGTAAAGCCAACGAAACCAAAGACGGTATGGATATGTCGCTATGTGTCATAGATTTTGAAAACAGGCACCTTCAGTTTGCAGGTGCCCATAACCCTTTATATATTATCCGCAATAGCAGTTTCATGCAAATTGATGCAGACAAGATGCCAATAGGTATTTACAAAACTTCAAGCATACCTTTTAATAACCATGAATTGACATTAGAGAAAGACGATTTGCTTTATTTATTCTCAGATGGCTACTATGATCAGTTTGGAGGCGTTCAAAACACAAAGATGTTTAGCGCTAACTTCAGAAAATTATTGCTTGAAATACATCAGAAACCAATGGCAGAACAAAAACGATCGATCCAGGAATATTATGATGATTGGAAAGGAAACAGGGAACAGGTTGACGATGTTATGGTAATTGGTTTCAAGTTCGAGCCTCAAATAGTATTTTCAGCAGTCAGCCAGGAATATTTATGGTCTGATAAAAACATTCTTATTGCAGAAGATGTGGATTTTAACTACATATTGCTTTTTGAAGCATTAAAACCCACGAAAGCTCACGTAATACGTGCTGTAAATGGGCAAGCTGCTGTGGAATATTGTCGTGAGAATAATGTCGATCTTGTACTTATGGACATACGCATGCCAGTTATGGATGGTATTGAAGCAACGAAACAAATCAGGTTATTTAACAAACAATTGCCAATAATAGCTCAAACTGCACATGGTGAAGATACCGATATAGAAGAAATTAATGCTGCTGGTTGCAACGATTATATTTCAAAACCTATCAACCTTAAAACATTCCTTACAGTTATCCGTAAACATCTTATAAAATAATAATTATGGAATCACTTATAATTAAAGAAGGACAATCAACTCCAAAGATTGTCCTGGATAAAACAAATGATAAATTTGAAATTGCAGGTAATTCTCTCCCTGAGGATGTTTTGGGTTTTTATTCACCTATTTTTAATTGGTTCGAGGAATACATAAAGCAGCCCAATACAAAAACTGAACTCCATATTAAGTTGATGTATTTTAACTCATCTTCTTCCAAAGCAATACTCGATATTCTTAATATTCTTGAAGACGTTGTTTTAAAAGGATTTGCTGTTGATGTTTTCTGGTATTACCTCGAAATGGATGAAGATATGCTCGCCACGGGAAAAGAATTTGAAGGCATGTTGAAATTGCCCTTTCACTTCATTTCTTATATTCAAGATTAAACCCATGTTTCATAAAATCTGCTGCAAAGCAACATTTTTAAATTATTTCTAAAAAAGTAAAATATTCGAAATTGCAAAATATTTAAAAAATAGTTTGGCTGGTTTCAATTCCTAAAATATATTTCCTAATAATTTTAAAGCATATAGTATGAAAAATCAAAAATTAATTCTGATGAGTTTGGCATGCTGTTGTTCACTGACACTGCTATCACAAAAAATGCCGGAACATGAGAAGAAGACTTACATCGCTGCTGATGGCAAATTGTATATTCAGAAGTCGCTGCCGGTTTATCTCATGCTTAGCACAAAGCCGGATGATAAAGCAAACAGCGTTTTGCTTAAAAGCGAAAGCTCTGCTAATTACACAAATCCCATGTATTTTGATGCCGAAGGGTACAATTCTATTAGAAGTCCCTGGGAGGTGACCAAAAGACGAAAGAATTGGTTTATCCAAAACAAGACATCGTTTTTGAAATTTACGCGGATAGTAAACCTCCTGTTTCGTCAATAAATTTTAGCAACAACAAATTTTTAAGACGCAATGGCCGAATATATTTTAATGGGAAAGTGGAAATAACATTAACTGCTATCGACCAGCTTAGCGGAGTAGAAAAAATAATGTATTCTTTAGATTCTTCGGATTATAAAGAATATTCTTCGGCTATTATTTTAGATGCTGAAAAGGAATATGTACTTAAATTTTATTCTTATGATCACGTGGGCAACGTTGAACCTCTAAAAAGAATAGTCATTGTTATTGACCGTACCAGCCCTAAAACCACGATGAATATTAAAGGCGACCAGTCTGATAATGTACTTTCCGGGAAAACAATTATTTCGTTAAGTGCTGACGATGCTTCCAGTGGCGTTGCATCGCTTAAAATAAAGCTCGATGAAGGCAATGAGCAAGACTACAAAGGTGCAATTAATACTGCTTCGATTTTGCAAGGTGAGCATAAACTGGCATACTGGTTTGTCGATAATGTTGAAAACACAGAGCCACAGCATGAATTTGTGTTTTATGTTGACAAAACACCACCTACTATTTTACAGGAAATAATTGGTAAAACATATATGATAAACGGGAAGGAATTTTCTTCCGGACAATCGCAGCTTAAGCTCACAACACTCGATAATAAAGCAGGGGTAAAGGAAGTATATTATTCAATTAATAACAGCGAATATAAAAAATATGAGAAGCCGGTAATGTTGAGTGCAGTAAGCGGGAATCTCGAAATTAAGGCATATGCGGTTGATAAAGTAAATAATAAAAGCCAGATTACCGAAAATACCGAAGCTTCGTCTATACCTTATATCGATTTAACCGGGCCAACATTGAGTTACAATTTACAAGGCGCCTCATTTATTACCGAAGACACAATTTATATAAACAATAAATCGAAAATAGTATTAAAGGCTGTCGATAATGAAGCAGGCCTGAATAACATTCAATTTAAAATAGATGGCAAAGAAACACAGGTTTATAATGCGCCATTTTCAATTGCAGAAGAAGGGATGCATGTTGTTGAATATACAGGTTCCGATAATGTTGATAATACAAGTACAAGTTCAATTCATCTCATGGTAGATAATTCCGGGCCTGTTATTTATCCGCGTTTCAGTACCTTACCAAAGAAGATATTACAAGATCAGGGAAAACCTTCAATTATTTATCCCGGATATGTTGGCCTTTTTATAGCTGCCACGGATATCGAGTCGGGCTATGAAAAAATGACTTATTCTATCAATGGTTCAAAAGAAAAACAATTTTTCGGTTTTATTAATGGCTTTGCCAAAAATAATGAGGTTATTATAAAAGCTTACGATAAATTGGGAAATGAATCATCTGCAAAACTTGATTTTTCTATAAAAAATTAAAACCGGCATTTTATTTAATTCTGAATTCTGAATTTGGATTTTTTTAACCCTTCACTTTTTACCCAATACCTATTCTTCATTCCTCATTATTCATTATTCATCTTTAATTATTCATTACTTCTTCGGAATATAGTCTG
>CAVSGB010000320.1:0-22242 GCA_963726845.1 uncultured Bacteroidota bacterium
GATGAATGAATTCGGTTTGTCGCAGGTCGCGATGGGACGTGTGTTTAGCTCATTTCTTTTGGGTTACGCGCTGTTCCAGGTACCTGCCGGGCGCTGTCCGATCGCTGGGGTTCACGCAGGGTACTGGCTTTGGCTGCATGGATGTGGGTTGTTTTTACAATTTTGCAGACACTTGTCGGATTAGGAATTGTTCAAACTACCGCATTTAGTGCGCTGGCAGCCTTTCTGGTTTGCCGTTTTATGCTGGGAATAACTGCTGCACCAACATATCCGGGTTCAGCCCAGGGAATATCGCGATGGGTTTTGCCAAAATTCCAGGGACGTGCCAATGCTATTGTCATAACATCGGTCGGGCTTGGTTCAGCCCTTGCCCCATCGATTGTTGCAAATGTAATGGTACATTTTGGATGGCGAATCGCCCTTTTGGCCTCAGCTATCCCGGCGCTGGCCATTGCATTAATCTGGACTAAAATTAGGGAACCGCAAATAATAAATGACGAAAATATTGAAACTAAAACGGATAGTTCGCTTCAAAATAAAAATAATGGGTTGCGCTCAGGAAGTTTTATTTTACTAACAATAAGCTATTCCCTGCAGGGTTATGTTGGTTATATTTTTATCAATTGGTTTTACCTTTACCTTGTGCAGGAAAGGCATTTTGGCTTATTAAGCGGTGCATGGATGAGCAGCCTTCCCTGGGTACTTTCAATAATATCCATCCCGCTCGGTGGTTATATTTCCGACCGGCTTGTGTCTGGCAGGCTGGGCTATATTTGGGGGCGCCGGTTGATACCAATTATTGGCATGGCATCTTCGGGTATTTTGATTTCAATGGGCGCCCATACACAAAATGCAATTATGGCCGCAGTTTCGCTGGCATTTGCAACGGCATGTGTATTATGTGTCGAAGGCCCGTTCTGGGCATCGATGATCAGGATAGCCTGCCCGAGAAGCGGCACGGGCGGTGGAATTATGAATATGGGATGCAATATTGGCGGGTTAATTTCACCTGCTTTAACACCTTTACTGGCAACAATCATCGGCTGGGAAAATGCGTTGCACGTTGCCGCCATACTGGCAATTATTGCAGCGCTATTATGGTTTTGGATAAAACCAGTTATGCAGAATACCTGAAAATTGTTTTAAATTTGAATGTTTTTTGATAATTTATAATAATGGAAAATATAATTTACTATCGGTTAGAATACAATGAAAAGCGAGGTTGCTTCCGCTACGACCCCATCACGATAAGAAATGACGACCGCTATGGCTGGGACACTATTTCAATGGTAATAAGGCTTGAAGAAATTAAAGCATTTTTAGAATCAATTGTAAAAGAATTCCCCGATATAAATTCCGGAAAAGAAACGGAATATCCAAAAGCAGGTTTGATAAAGAAAAGGTTTAGCGCATTTACAGGGATAAGTGAATTATAATTATTGATACCTCAATTCATCCAATTTATCCTGGAGTTTTTTCTGCAGGTCAGTACCATATTTTGACATTGCTTTGTCGACTAAATATTTTTGAATTTCCGGCATCAATTTAATTAGTTTCTGTCCGGCAGATGTATTGCAAAATTTTATGAGTTCCGCAATTTCATCGCCGGTGAAGTTATCGCTGATAATCTGTGTTAGTTCATTTTCTTCGAGGTTTGTTGCAAGCTCTTTTTCTTCATCGCGGACAAACGACATGAATTGCTCGAATTTCCCTTTATCCTGAAGCTGTGATTTTGCCTGCTTTCGTACTACCGATACCATGTGATCGAGCACATTGTTTATCATCAATTTCGAATCCATCAATCTCAATAGTTCCTTAATATCCTCTGTTTTATCCTGGGCATTGCAATTTGTAACTGCTAACGATGCAAAAATCAAAGCCATCAATATTTTATTCATCTTTTCGAATTTTTAACAATTATAAGCATTTTTTACAACCCAATTCTTCAAACTTTTTGATAAAACGTTTGGAAAATGAATATATTTTAGACTAAATTATAGCCATATTTTTTGATTAATTTATAGTCATATTAATGTTGTTTTTCAATTAAATACCGTATTTACATTTTCTTTTTGCAAATTTTATGTATTGGGGATTGGGGATTGGTAATCCGATGTCGTTGACTTAACGAAAAACCCTTCGGCTCCGCTCAGGGTTCATCTTTAGTAAAAGGTGTACGTTGAGCGGAGTCGAAACGTACATACAAAATAATCGGCTTAAGTCAACGACATTGATTTGTAATTGGTAATTATGCTTCTTAACTCACAAAATATCATCCACCTCGATCTCGACACGTTCTTCGTATCGGTGGAGCGGCTTCAAAACATCAAACTCATCGGGAAACCCGTGATAATTGGTGGCACCAGCGACCGTGGCGTGGTAGCCAGTTGCAGTTATGAGGCGCGCACATATGGCGTACATTCGGCCATGCCCATGAAGATGGCACGCATGTTGTGCGCCGATGCCATCGTTATCCGCGGCGACATGGATATGTACAGCAAATACTCACATACAGTTACCGATATCATTGCCGAATCGGCCCCTGTTTACGAAAAAGCTTCTATAGACGAACATTACATCGACATCACCGGTATGCAGAGCTTTTTCGGCAGCCTGAAATCGGCCAGGAACTGCGACAGCGTATTATCCGTGAAACAGGATTGCCTATATCGTCAGGGTTGTCGGTAAACAAAACGGTATCGAAAATTGCAACCGGCGTGGCCAAACCCAATGGCGAGCGCTACGTACCCAAAGCAGAGGTACTGCCATTCCTGGAACCTCTGTCGATAAAGAAAATTCCCGGCATAGGCGAAAAAACATCTCATTTGTTGCGGTCGATGGGCATTGCTACCATCGGTACGCTGCGGCAAATACCACCCGATATGATGGAACGTGTACTGGGAAAAAACGGCATCGTGATATGGGAAAAAGCAAACGGCGTCGACAACACACCCGTGCAGCCGTACACGGAACAGAAATCGATGAGCAGCGAACGTACTTTCGAACAGGACACCATCGACGTGGATTACCTCAACCGCCTGCTGATTGGCATGGTGGAAAAACTAACATTTGAATTACGGCAAAGCGAAAAGCTTACCTCGTGCGTTACAGTAAAAATCCGTTATTCGAATTTCGACACGCATACGCTCCAGAAACGGATACCTTACACTGCCTTCGACCATGTACTGATAGCCGTGGTAAAAGACCTGTTCAAACGTCTGTACCAGCGGCGTATGTTGATAAGGTTGATCGGCATTAAATTCAGTAATATGGTACAGGGGGCGCAACAACTCAACATGTTTGAAGATACGCCCGAAATGGTAAGCCTGTACCGCACCATGGACAGCATCCGCAAACGCTATGGCAGCCATTCGTTATACAGGGCCATAAGCATGAAAACAAGCGAAAACAATTTAGGGCAAAAAGAGAAAAGCAAATTACAAATGACTGATGACAAATTACCAATAACAAAAAATGGATAATGATACAAGTTTGGTAATACATCCCACCAAACTGGTGCGCGTTCATGAGGATTTCTAAAAGTTAAGTTTTCTGACTTTTTCTCTGTTAACCTCTATATATCAAACTATTGCACAGAACACCATGGGGAAAGCACAGAACACCACAGAGCTTTTAGACAGTCTCATGAGAACAGTTGTAAATCGTGCAAGTAACAGATTATAAAAAAACCTGCCAAATCCAAAGTGCAAAATGCAATAATCCATATTAAAAAAAGCTTAATTTTAATCTGTAAATAATTATCTGAAGGTTGCAAACTCAAGGGAAACAAATTAAAACTAGCCTGTTTATTATTCTCTCAACAATCTTTTTGAATGTCAATTCACAGAACAGAACATTCTCAGGCTTTGTAGAAGATTTAATGACGGGTGAAAAAATAGTCGGCGCCACTATAATTGAAATGAATTCAAAAAAAAACGTGGTCAGTAATAACTATGGTTTTTTCAGTGTCAATCCTAACAATGATTATAGCACTTACCTCATTTCAAGATTTGGGTATATGCCAAAAACTGTTGTTATTTTAAGATCGATGAGAATGCCGTTAATAATTAAGCTGACACCAAATAATGTCGAATCGAAAGAAATAGTTGTTACAGGTTCTGAAAGCGATGTTACAAGAAACCAGGATTTATTTAAGCTGAACATTAAAGAATCGAAATCATTACCCGCATTGCTTGGCGAAACAGATATTTTCAAAGCAGCTCAATTATCTCCAGGTATTATCAGGGGAAACGAAGGCAGTAACAATTTATTTGTAAGGGGTGGAAACTTCGATGAAAACATGATCCTGCTTGATGGTGTACCCGTGATCTCAACAAATCACATGTTTGGTTTATTTTCTGAATTTAATACCGATGCAACCAGGGATTTTAGAATTTACAAAGGTTCTTTTCCTGCGTCATATGGTGGAAGTTTGTCGTCAATTACTGAAATATTTATGAAAGATGGCAATGTCAACGATTATCACGGAATAGTTGATGCCGCTCTAAGTTCAAAGTTTACATTGGAAGGGCCGATAACTGCTGAAAACAACTCATCATTTATTGTCAGTGGAAGAAGGTCTTATACGAATTTCACAATGGTTCCGTACAAGAATTTTTTGCAAAATATGGATGCCCCGGGATTTTATTTTTATGACTTAAATGCAAAAGTTACTTATAAGATTTCGGACAGGATCAGCGTTTCATTGTCGCAATATATTGACCGCGACAACAGCCAGACAGATAATATAACCAATAATTATAATTTAACTTCATCAAACAGCGAACAACTGACCTGGGGAAATTATCTGACTGCTTTAAGGTGCAATTATGCCATTTCAGACAATATGTTTGTAAATGCGATTGCAAGTTATAATGCTTACAGGTTTCAGGACCTGATCGGGAATAATAATACTTTTAAATCGACAATTCAAAATAAGGATTCTATCACTTCAACTCAGTCAAATACTTTAAATACTGAATCACAAATTGATGATTACAGGGTTACTGCTGAATTGACGAATTATATTAATGCTTCGAATCAAATAAATTATGGCTTTTCCATTTCAAATCAGCTCCTCAAACCACAAACTGAGAGCATGCAATACAGGCAATCTATTGGTGAAATAAATACCAACACGACTTTAAATAATATTTCTTATAAAATAATGCAAAGTTTTTTCTATGCTGAAGAAGTTTTCCATTTAAATACCAAAATCGATATAAGCGCCGGGGTGCATTTCTCGTTTTACAACTCAACCGGTATATCATATAAGTATCCGGAGCCCCGGTTTAATTTGCTTTACAGGCCAAACGAAAAATTCACCACGAATTTTTCTGTTTCAAAAATGGTACAGTATTCCAATATTTTGAGTTTTTCCGGCTTAGACAATAAAACGGATTTATACGTTTGTTCAACACAAAAGGTAAAACCATCTGAAGCCTGGCAGGCTGATGCGGGAACAAATTTTATATTGGGAAATTTTATAACTGGCTTTGATATTTATTATAAAACGATGAAACAATTGATAGAGCTTAAAGATGATGCTTCTTATTCAGATACTCAAACAGATTGGCAGAATAAAATTGAAACTGGCAATGGGTTATCTTATGGAATGGAATTATTTATCGAAAAAAGAGATGAGAAATACACTGGATCTGTAAGTTATACTTTGTCCCGATCTGAAAGGACCTTTCAGAATTTAAATTCAGGAAAAACATTTCCATTCAATTATGACAGGACGCACCAACTCAATGCAAACATTAATTATCAAATCTTGGGCTGTTTATCTGCCAATGCATTATGGGTATTTAGTACAGGAATTCCTTTCTCACCAAGGACTACCGGCAATCCTTCCAATTTAATTTTTGATCAATTTTTGTTTAGCAACGGATCTGTCGACAATAAAAATTCTAACAGGTTACCGGCATACCATAGATTGGATTTAGGGTTGAATTATTCTCACAATTTAAAATACGGCAAGGGTACGCTGAGGGCTGGTTGTTATAATGTGTACAACAGGAAAAATATTTACAGCTATTTATTGGAAGAAAAGTTTAATCCAATTCTTTCGTTCAATAATTCTGTACCAATTGCACTTTCTAATATTACGGTATCAAAACAATATTTTTTTCCAATTCTGCCTTATGTAAGTTATCAGTTTGAATTTTAATCTTGGGATATTGATGAAAATATTGGAATTAAACATTTGTCTGCAAAGATTTATTCTGCTAGCAACACTGTTCCAGTAAATTTCCAGTATAGAGGCTATGAATAGGGAATACCAAATCCCAGTTACGACCCCATACTATATTTCCATTAAAGATTTTGAACTTTTTAAAATTTTCTATTTTGATAAATTTCTCCCATTGTGGATGTGGGTTTTCTATTAAAAATGGCTCAAAATCAATAATCTTTGTGGTTTTGTCGGAGAACTCAATACTAACCTTATAAGCATGAATATATTTAGCATCTGTAACAAGAATTGCATTCATAGTTTTATTTTTTTGGTAATTTTTTCACTTAGCACTTTTTGTTTATATACATAAAATTGAATCCATTTTGTCACAATATGGGTATGGTAAACTTTAAGAAAATCAATAATATCTTTATGGTTCTTTTCAGGTATCGGTTCTCGGCCAGAAACATAACCAAATTCTAATGAAATCAAAGCTCCATTCTCATATATAAAAGTAACCTTGCTTTCGTACTCTGCATACTGCACATGTACGTGAATTGGTTCATGATCATTTGCATAAAAAAGAAACACTATTCCAAAATATTCATATATTTTAGGCATCTACAAAAATTTATACAAATTTATTCAATTTTGATTAACTATTTATCATCTGGAGTTGTCGTGGATAATACTTTTTACTTAATAGTAACAGGTCGATATAAGTATCAATTAAGAAATCCCTTTTTCATTGAAGTAAAAAATGATATGTAATTGTCCCCTTTTGCACTGTGGCATCGGGTTTCCTGTTGAATTTCGATTGTAATGCCGCTTTACGTGCTACTTGCAAAAGATAGTCATCTAAAGTTGTAGAGCCTTTCACACCGGGATTTGCCGAAATTACCGAGCCATTTTTATCAACAGTAATTTCAACAACTACTTTTCCTTCAGTTTGATTATCAAAGTCTGGCTTTTGCAAGAACAAAGGATTACGACCATCAAGACTATAATCTATTCCTGGAGCTTTATCGGTTCCCATACCAGTTCCACTTCCGCCACCTGTTCCACCTCCACTCCCACTTCCGTTGCCGGTATATATCGGAGAACCAACTATGCCATTTGGATTTCCCTGGTCTCCGGGCTTTCCCGTTATACCTTCATTGCCACCAACTTTTTTAGACTTAAACATTGCTTTTGGGTTGAGCTTTTGCTGTTCATCGGTTTCAACAGGTTTGTCTGCTTCCTTAGTTATGCTTTTTTCATGTGCTTTTTTTACGCGTTTTGCCTTCTTTTCCTTCTGAATATCTTCTTTCTTTTCAGAAGATTCAATATGTTCAGTTTCTTCTTCGTCCTGTGTCAATACTTTTTCAGCTTCTGAAGATGTGCTTGCAACAGGCTTATAGTCTGGCATATTTATTGGCGATGACTGCTGGTTATCTCCCATACCCTGGTCGCTGCTGCCCAGGTTTACTTCTAATCCCATTCCCGGTCCTCCGCCACCTTCAGGATAAGGCGGAATTGGCGTACGAAAGTGCAGCCACAACAATAACATTACAATTATTGTAAAAACAATTGCAGTGCGCAAAACTGAAAATACCTTATGCCGTGTGCCGAGATACATAAAATTTACGCGTTGGGTGCTTTGGTGGCCAAAATCATTTTTATTTTCAGTTTATTCCCGATTTGCAACACATTTACCAATTGCTGAACAGGAACTGTATTGTCGCAACGTATCACAACTGTTGTATTGGCAATATCTTTCACTTGCGAACTAAGACTTTTTTCAAGATTATCGAAATTAACCTGCTGGTTGTTTACAAAGAACTTCAAATCCCTGGTAATTGAAATCGAAACCTCAGTTTTCCGAACTGTTTGATGGTATTTTGAATTGGGCAGTGTAAGTTTTATGACACTTGGACTGATCAGTGTACTCGTAATCAGAAAAAACAGCATGAGAAAAAACATTATATCGCTGAGCGATGATGTGCTTACCTCTGCCCTGAATTTATCTTTACTTCTCAGGTTCATAGTTTAAGATTTTACAGGTTCCTGTAACAGATCGATAAAGTTCATTGCATTGAGTTCAAGTTTGTGTACAACTTTTTCTATCATCACGTTAAGCCAATGATAAAAAATATAAGCCACGATACCTACGATAAGTTCGGCAGCGCTGGTAACCATTTTCTCGTACAAACCACCGGCGATTAATCCAATGCTAATGTTATCGGCCAATGAAATATTGTAGAATATTTTTATTACGCCTGCTATTGTGCCTATGAAACCAAACATGGGCGCTATACCGGCTATCACGCCAAGTATTACCATGTTTTTTTCGAGCTGGTAAACTTCGAACTTCCCAACAATTTCTATTGAATCTTCGATTTCCTTTATTGGCCTCAGGCGTTTAATCCCTTTCTCTATCATGCGTGCTACAGGCCTGTCGGTGCTTCGGCAAAGATTTAATGCAGCATCAATTTTGCCTTCGTGAATGTAATCGCGGATGCGGTCGATAAAATTATTTTCAAACTGGGCGGCTTTCCTGATTGCATAAAACCGTTCGAAAAAAATATAAACCGCGACAACAGCCAAAACTACAATTGGTACCATTAACCAACCGCCCTTCATTGCTAAATCATAAAGAGATATTGATGATTCTTTTGATGCAGCAATTTTCGTTTCTGCACCCGCAGTATTTATTTGTAACAGGATTGTTATCAGTTGCCATTTTTTTTAGTTTATTGTTTAATATAAAAGTTATTCAGTTATTCAGTTATTCAGTTATTCAGTTATTCAGTTATTCAGTTATTCAGTTATTCAGTTATTCAGTTATTCCGTTATTCCGTTATTCCGTTATTCAATAATCAAATCATATTTATCCAGCAATCCGGATAAGCTTTGGTACGAAAATTTTGCTTTCTTCATTTTGTTAATTTCCGGGTCTATTGAAAAATTAAAGGATGTTGAAAAATCCACACTGCTCAGATTAGTCCGATCAAAGATAGTACTTGTCAAATCGCAATTTTTAAAAACAGATTTTGTTAAATCCGATTCTGTAAAATTAGCCTCTTTTAAAATACAATCAATGAAATTAGTATTCTTCAATTTTTTTTTAAAGAAAAAAGAATATTGCAGGTTACATTTATTAAAGCCAACCGCAAGCATAAAATCTTTACAAACACTAAAGTCTGTGCCAATTATTTTGCAACCATCGAACTTTACATTTTTTAAACCTGTGTTGGTAAGTTTTATCATTGTAAGGTTGCAGTTTTCGAACTGGCAGTCGATAAATTCAACATTTAGAAAATCGCTGTTTGAAAAATTGCAATTTTTAAAAAGGCAATTGTTGAATTCAATTCCAAACATTTTTTTATCAGAACAATCCGTATTATTAAAAGTCTCGTTATCGTGTATACCATTTGTGTTCATTGCTTCAACTTTATTTTTTGAGTATTGTGGATATTGCTGTTGGATATTGGGTTTTGGCTTTTGGAAATTGACTATTATTTAATAGTCTGTCTTTATGAAAAATACAACACCCTGTACTATAATTTAGGCTTTTTTCTTTATTCCCTGTTCTTTGTTCTTTGTTCTTTGCTCTTTGTTCTTTGCTCTTTGTTTTTTGTTTTTTGTTCATTTTGCAAATATCATAAATACAATTATTTTCAACCAAGTTGCGTTTTAGAAATAAAACCAACATCTAAAAGCTAATTGCCAATAATCAAAGCCTGCCGGCCTATCTGCTTTTTTCCTTATTATTAGTATCTTTCACATTATTCAAACTGTCTTTGGCAGGGTTTGATTTTTTTTCAAACAAGCTTTGATAATATTTTTTGGTCAATTCGCCAAAAGTACTAAACTCTTCTCTGTAAGTTAAACCCACACCCTGAGTGTAGTAAGTGTTTTGTTCGCTTAAAAGCTGTTCATTTGTTTTGTTAAAAGCTTTAAGTTTAAGTTTGCCGTTCTCAGTTAGTTTAACATCTATATTTACATCGCCTACCATATTATTGTTATTTGCCTTAATTGCACTATTTGGATCACCCATCACACCCAGGTTGCCATTGATACTTACCCTGTCGTTCAAAATCTGCGTAGAAAGTGCAACTTCTATATCCTGGTTATTCATTACTTTATCGCCAGGCCTGTAGCTTAATCCCACGCCAAAATCCTTACTGATTTGCGATAACCAGTTACTGAGCTGGTTCGACAGCAATTCATAAGAAGTAGTAGTTGCCAAATCCGAACCAATTGAAGATCCCTGAAGTGAAGTAAATGGATTATCGGCACCTCCTGTCGATTGAGTTGGATAAAAATTGTTTGTTACCAGCAGCATTAAAAATTGCCTGCTTAATGCTTCATCATTAGAAATTAAATCACGCACATTGTCTTGAATCTTTTCCGAAGAATTAGGCAAATATATATTGTACTTTATTTCCGGGTTTAAAAGTTTGCCTTTTAAAAAGAGCTGACATTCAACAGGTACGCTCTTTTTTGAATCTTGTGTCATAAATAAATTATATAGCGAAGCCCGTGTCCGGTAAACAGCCTTTATATCGATGTTTGCATCAGTAGGATCACCTGTCCATGAAATTAGCCCACCTGGTTCAAGGTTCAATTTTTTATTAATCAGGTCTTGTAATGTAAAAAGATAATCGCCATTTGCTATTTTATAGTCACCACGTATAAAAAAATTTCCCTGGTTATTAACCTGAATTTTTATATTGCCACTTCCATGGCTTCTAAGGTTTCCTCCTATTTTTGGATCGAAAACCAGTAGCACTTCTGCATTAGGATTGATATCAAAATCAAGATCAATCGTTAACCCGGTATTTTGAGGTTCGATGTTTACAGGTACAAAATTTTTCTTTATTGTCTTATTAACTTTGTGGTTGGTGAATGTCAGAAAATTGTTTTCGACAACAGTGCCTGGCTTATTTAATGGAATATAGACTATTGTATTTTTCCCGGTTTTTGCCTGGGCAACATCAATATTAATATTATTTGCAGGTCCGAAAATGTGAATTTTTCCGGTAGCATAGGCAGTGCCGTAAAATGTGCTGTTGTCATTTTCGGTTGTATTCAAAACTAAAATATTGTCAATATTTATACTTAAATCAATAAAGAAGTCTTTAAGATATGTATTTGATATAAAACCGGTAACTGTGGCTTGATTTTTATTTTTATCGGTTAATATTACGTTTGAAAGTATGAATTTATTATCATCAATCTTTAGTTTTGTATCGAAGTTGTAGGCAGTTTTCAAAAAGTTAATTCCAAAATTGGCATTATTTATCATAACATCGCCATTAATTACCGGCTTGTTTAAATCACCTGAAAAATTTAATTTTCCGGTAGCCAGTCCACTTTGAAGTATGAATGTGCCTTCGAAAAAAGGTTGGAAAAGCTTTGCCCCGATCTTAGAAGCATCAAGCGTAAAGTTAATCCCTTTGTTAGTTGGAAAATATAAACCTTCTGCATGAATTGTCTGAAATCCGGCTTTATATGAATTAGCAATTATTTTTATATTTTGTGTCTCGTTTATCCAGGTGATATCCAGATTTGTATTTCCAAGAATTTCTTTGTTAAGCACCAATTTATCAACCCGGGCAGAAGAATTAAAGAGGCATTTATGATAAAAATCAGTCATATTTGCATTGCCGCTAAGCGCCCCTTCAAAATTAAATTTATCCGTTTTAAGCAGAAACTTAAGGTTTTGCAAATCAAAATTACTGAATTCGAAATTTATTGTATCATTTGGGTTTTCTGAAATTTTTCCATAAGCGCTAAAAATTTGTTTGTTCTGGCTTAACTTCATACATTGCACAAAAATACTTGACGTATCAATTACAAAAGTTGTCAAGCCAATATCCCAGAGACTATCTAAAAAATTTACCCTTGCCGGGAAAATAGTAATATTTAATTCCGGATTGGGGTTATTTATAATTTTTGTAAAGCTGGCCAATCCTTTCAACTGGCTTTTATAATAAAAGGTATCTTTATTTGTCCAAAATAGATTAACAAATATGCTGTCATTTCGTGCATTCGAATTGATCTCAATATTGCTGGCCAATTTTTGGTTATCTAAAAACAATCGCTTGCTTTTAATATTTGTCCATATCGAATCAGGTGTTGTGTTGCATTTTAAATAAACATCTTCAAAACTTTTATTCCCAAATTGTAAATAATCGGATTTTAAAACCATCGAAATATTTGAATCGTTTGGATGAAATACACCCGAAATATTAGTATTTTCTGCAATATTTGCTTCATTCAGAAAAAACTTACAAATTGCCTGTGTATTTTTGAGGTTGATTTTAAAATTAAAGAAATTCGAATTACCCGCTTCTTTTTGATTAAGGGTTTTAAAACTGGAAGGCACATATATTTCCAAAATTTTTATCAATGAAGGGATTATCAACCCAAAGTTTCGTTGCCCAGAAATATTGATATCTGCTATATCCGATTTTATATCAAATTGGTTGTTTTGAGATATTAATGATAAATCTTTTATAGTCAAAATCTTATTGTTTTTCTGAATCTGAAATGTTTTAAGTTGAATATTTCCCTCTAATTCATCGAAATTTTTGCCTTTAAAATTAGCAACTACATTACCTGAAATATTGAAAATGCTATCATTTTTTACAATTTTAAGTTCATGTAAACCAGCCTTTGTAAGTTCAGCAGAAAAGTCGAATTCAGGAATTGCAGATGAAAAATTAAAATTTCCGTCGATAGCAAGTTTAATATTTGGATCGTCAAGTAAAACAGAACCTTTAAAAAAATTATCCTTTAAAGTGCCTTTTGCAATAATAGCTGAGTATTTGTATCCATACAATTCATAACTATTTATTATGGCTTCAAAGACACCTGAAATATTTTTATTGTCTTCTATTTGTCCTGAAGCTGTAATTGCAAAATCAGTTTTGCCCATTATATTTTCGCTGCCGGTTAGTTTTCCAACATTAAACCCAACTGAGGAAAGTTGGCCATTAAATAAGATTTTATTCTCAGGTTCAGGCTTTAAAGACAAATCCATTTTGATTGTACCAATCTGGGTTTTTAAATTCCCGTACGTGACAAAATCATTTACAAAACCCGTAAAATTTCCTTTAAAATCAATATAGCCTGTTTTTTTAACTATTTCAGGCAATATGAGTTTGTTTCCCTTAATGCCAGGTATGAAAAGCGATTCAATGTCTGCGGGCAATAACAGCAAAGCTTTTGCATCGATAAACATAAAAGTTTCATTTATTTTTGGCAATCCGGTCAAACTTAAGTTGCCATTAAAAACAGAAGTACGGCCGAATTTAATCTTAATCTGGCGGCAACTTAAGTCGTTTATTTTTCCCCTGGCCATTCCCGACAGAGTAATTAATTCGCCCATTCCCCATAGACTTGGAGCAAAAAAAGAAATATCGATAAAGCTTATTTGTGATTTTTCGAAGACATAATTTATATCGACTTTCTGTACAAAATATTTCATATTTTTTATGCTATCGAAGTCGAAATATATCCTGGGCGCTTTAATATCAGATCTTGGAGTCGAAACCAGCACATTATCGAAATGCATTAGATTATCGCAAACGCTCATTTTTGCAGAAAGGTTGTCCAACACAAAACCACTTTTTTCCTTAAAAGAAAGTTTGTTGATTTTAAACGAAGCTATTTTATTTTCAACTTTAAAATTTTTAACCCTTATATTTAGGCCGGTCAATTGCAGATCAGTAAAATTAACACCTTTATCGCAGGATTCTTTATTAAAATTTAAAAGCATGAACCGCGAATCGATAAAACCGATATTATCAAACCTTACATCCCAGCCTTTACTGGTTGCATCGTTTCCCCCTTTTAATTTTTCAATTACAAAAGCAAGGTTTATTGTATTTGAAGAATCAATACAAAATCTCACCAAAGCTTTGTCAAACTCAATTTTTTCAATCTGAATAAGTTTCTTTGCAAGGTTTATAGCGCGAATCGAAACAGTTAATTTTTCAGCAAATATTAACGTATCGGTTTTCTGGTCTTCAATATAAACTTTTTTAATAACCAAACTTCCAACTATGTCAAGACCAACATTTCCAACTGTTACACGGGTATTAAAATAATTAGATAGTTTCATTGCCATTTCTTCTGCCACATAATTCTGTATTTTTTTATTTTGTATCAATACAAAAGCAATAGCAGGAATTGCTATTATCGAAAGCAAAAAGATAGACAGTATTTTGATTATTTTTTTGATACTTTTGTAATTTATGATATAAACGTAAAGTTTTTAAAATTTAGTCTCAAAAATATACTTTTTATCCATAAATGGCTATTACAATCCTTGGAATTGAATCATCGTGTGACGATACTGCGGCATCTGTGATCAGTGATGGCTATTTGCTATCAAACCTCATAGCAAGCCAGAAGGTGCATGAACAATATGGCGGAGTAGTCCCAGAATTAGCTTCGCGTGCACATCAACAGAATATTATCCCGGTAGTAGATCAGGCTATTAAGATGGCTGATATTACAAACGATCAGGTAAGCGCGGTCGCTTTCACCCGCGGGCCAGGGCTTATGGGCTCATTGCTTGTAGGTAGTTCATTTGCCAAAGGATATGCTTTAGCAAAAAAAATTCCCCTGATTGATATTAACCACTTACAAGGCCATATTTTAGTGCATTTTATAAAGGAGAAAGGCAAAGAACATAAAGTACCTGAATTCCCGTTCCTTTGTTTGTTGGTTTCTGGCGGTCATACGCAATTGATTGTAGTTAAAAATTTCCTTGAAATGGAAATTATCGGGCAAACAATCGATGATGCTTCCGGGGAAGCTTTCGATAAATGCGCCAAAGTAATTGGCTTGCCATATCCCGGAGGCGCCTATAATTGATAAGCTTTCGCAACAAGGCGATCCTGATGCTTTTAAATTCAACAAACCAATTATCGATGAACTCGATTTCAGTTTTTCAGGTTTAAAAACTTCTTTCCTTTATTTTCTTCGCGACCAATTGCAAGAAGATGCAACTTTTATCGATACACGAAAAAATGACCTCTGTGCTTCGCTACAACAAACAATAGTTGATATTTTGCTCGATAAACTGGTAAAAGCTTCCAAACTAACCGGAATTAAACAAATAGCCTTGGCTGGAGGTGTTTCAGCCAATTCAGGTTTAAGAAGTGCTGTTTTAAAAGAAGCTGAAAAACGAAAATGGTCACTTTACCTTCCCGAATTTCGCTTTACGACCGATAATGCAGCAATGATAGCCATAGCAGGCTACTATAAATATCTTGCCGGTCAGTTCGCTTCACACGATATTGCCCCTTTGGCAAAAATGAATTAAAATTTTTTAACACAAAGTAATATTTTTTAGCTTGGCATGCATTGTTAAATGTTCGACTTTTGCAACATAGAACAATTTCAAAAACATTATTTTCACCAATAATAAAAATTTTGCAATATGAATACTTCTGTAAATATTAAAGAATTAAACAACCGCATACAGCAGGAAAGTGCTTTTGTCGATATTCTTTCAATGGAAATAAATAAAGTTATCGTTGGGCAGAAACATCTTATAGAAAGCCTTATGATTGGCTTATTGTCTGATGGGCATTTGTTGCTTGAAGGGGTTCCCGGCCTGGCAAAAACGTTGGCCATAAACACCCTTGCTCAGTCAATCGATGCAAAGTTCAGCCGCATTCAGTTTACGCCAGATTTACTTCCTGCCGACTTAATAGGAACATTAATTTATAGCCAGAAGAATGAAGAATTCGTAGTACGCCGCAGGCTAATTTTTGCAAATTTCATCCTTGCTGATGAAATAAACCGTTCACCTGCAAAAGTTCAGAGTGCACTTCTGGAAGCAATGCAGGAAAGACAGGTTACAATCGGCGCAGAAACGCATAAATTGCCTCAACCTTTTCTTGTATTGGCCACTCAGAACCCGATTGAACAGGAAGGTACTTATCCGTTACCTGAAGCACAAATGGATCGTTTCATGTTAAAAGTGGTCATTACTTATCCGCGAAAAGAAGAAGAAAGATTAGTAATCCGGCAAAACCTGGCACATTCATTTCCAAAAGCAAGCCAGGTATTAAAACCTGCTGAAATTATCAAGGCAAAAGAAGTTGTAAAAGATGTTTACATGGATGAGAAGATCGAAAAATATATCCTGGATATAGTTTTTGCAACCCGCTTCCCTGCAGAATACAAATGCGACAAATTTGTACCTATGATTTCTTACGGAGGTTCACCGCGTGCCAGTATTAACCTTGCTTTTGCTTCGAAAGCATTTGCATTTATCAAACGCCGCGGTTATGTTATCCCGGAAGATGTCCGTGCAGTTTGCCATGATGTTTTAAGACACCGTATCGGCCTTACATACGAAGCAGAAGCCGAAAATATTACAACAGAAGATATAATTACGGAAATATTAAACACAGTTGAAGTACCCTAAACGATGAAATTTCTTTTGTTCATTACCGGTATTTGGTTATATGCAGCGCAAACGCAAACACTAAATTATATTGGTATGTCGAAGCAGGACATCATCAAGGTAATGGGCAAGTCTAATCCGGGTTTTGACCTGGACGAGGGTGCAGTTAACAAAACATATAAATATCTAAAGTTCGTTGATAAGTATAATGAAGAAACATGGTTGTTCTTTTTGGCTGATGATGATATATGTATAAGGACAAAGCTGATCAGTGATTTTTCAAACCAGAAAATCCGTACTGACGAGCTGAATAAAAAATATAAGAAGGCCGGTGAAAACAAATGGGAATTTACCGAAAAAGGGATTACTTACATTGTTGAGCTGAATAAGGAAGAATGGTTTTTTACAATTGTAACTAAAGAGAAAAAATAACTCACGTTGGAAGCAACAGAATTATTAAAGCAGGTAAGGAAGATAGAAATTAAATCGCGTAAACTGTCCAAGAATATCTTTGCAGGCGAGTACCACAGCGCATATAAAGGCAAAGGTATGGCTTTCTCCGAAGTTCGCGATTATCAATATGGCGATGATATCCGAAATATTGACTGGAATGTAACTGCCCGTTTTAACCATCCATTTATAAAAATTTTCGAAGAAGAACGGGAACTTACAGTAATGTTATTGATCGATGTCAGTGGCTCAAGAAATTTTGGAACACAAAAGCAGCTTAAAATGTCTTTAATAGCTGAAGTTTCGGCAGTACTTGCATTTTCTACAATCCAGAATAACGATAAGGTCGGCATGATTATGTTCAGCGACAAAGTGGAAAAATTCATTTCCCCGCAAAAAGGCCGCCAACATACATTGCGAATTATTCGGGAATTGCTGGAGTTTACACCATCGAGCCAAAATACCAATATTTCTGAAGCATTACGATATTTTACCAATGCAATTAAGAAAAAATGTGCAGCTTTTATTATCTCAGACTTTTTCGATCAGAATGATGAAGGCCTCTTTAATTTCGAGGATGCTTTAAAAATTGCAAATCGAAAACATGATGTGGCTGCACTACAAATTACCGATATACGTGAATCGGTGATGCCTCCGGTTGGTTTGATAAAAATAAAAGATGCCGAAACCAATCGGGAAATATGGATCGATACATCAATAAAAGAAGTACGTGAAAAATATGCTGCCTGGTGGCTCCAATTTCAGGACAATCTGAAAAACCTGCTCTCAAAATGCAATGTTGACCATGCATTGCTTAAGACTGGGGAAGATTTTGTAAAACCACTGATGCAATTATTTGAACAAAGATAAAGAGAACAAGAAGTAAAGAAAAAAGAGTAATGAACAAAGAACAATGTATAAAGAGTAAAGAATAAAGAGTAAAAAACAATGTATTTTTTTAATTTGTGATGTTAATTGACTGATATGATATTTAAGATTCTTTTTCATTTTACAGGACTTCATCGCCAAACAGCAACTCACATTAGAGAAGGGGAACTCCCTCTCCAATTGGAGAGGGCTGGGGTGAGGCCTTTACGGTATTTAAGGATCTATAAAATTTTCCTTGTTTTGGCCTTGATTCCGGGAATGGCATTTAATACATTTAGCCAGGGTATAATGGTTAAAGCTGGCTTAGACACTACAGCCATTTTAATCGGGGATCAAATTCACCTGAATTTATTTGTCGAACAACCTCAGGGCGAAAAAGTCTCACTTCCTTTTTTGCATGATTCGTTAGCAAATAAGATAGAAATTTTATCAGCCTCTAAAATTGATACTTATTTTATCGGAAATGGCCGGTTGCGGTTACTGCATAGATATTTAATTACTTGTTTCGACAGTGGTGTTTACCAAATTCCACCACTTACTTTCTCTTTTACTTATGGTGCAATTAAGGATTCTCTTTTATCGCAACCCCTCGTACTTACTGTAAATACAATACCTATAAAAGATCCAAAAAAGATTTACGACATCAAAGGTGTAATAGCAATGCCTTTAACATTTGCTGAAATAGTCCCTTATTTAATTTCGGGGCTAATCCTGATTCTTATTATTGCCCTTATTCTCTATATCAGGAACAGGTTAAAACATAACAAACCCGTATTCTTTTTGCAAAAGCCCAAAGAACCTGCGCATGTTATTGCTTTCAGGGAATTGGAAAAATTAAGAAATGAGAAACTTTGGCAACAAGGCCAAATAAAACAATATCATACACGGGTTACTGATATTGTTAGGGCTTACATCGAAGACAGGTTTAATATACTTGCTATGGAAAGTACGTCAGATGAAATATTGAATGATTTAAAAAAAGCCGATATCATAGAAGCCAAGGCAATGAATGGGTTAAAACAACTTCTTGAAATTGCCGACCTGGCAAAATTCGCTAAAGCAGAACCTTTGCCAGACGAAAATGAGAATTCGTGGCGATATGCTTATGATTTCGTTGTTAACACTTTAATAAAACCAGAAGACAATTTGTCAATGTGAGGATGTGCCAATTTGCTAATGTGCTAATGTGCCAATTTGCTAATGTTTTGGTTTGCTAATTTGCCGATGAAACAATGTAAATATTAAATTATTTTTTAAAATGAAGTTTAAACTGGTTAATAAATAAAAATTAAAAATGTTTAGATTCATCAGCAAATTAACACATTGTCATATAAGCACATTGACTAATTATAAAATTGAATATTTAAGATAAAAATGGGCCATATAGTTTTTGTAAACCGGGGAATGCTTTTTTTGCTATTGTTGCTTATACCAGCAATAGTGTGGTATGTCATGAAATTTATCAAATCCAACCCATCGATTACTTACTCTAATATTCATGCCTTCGACAAGGCAAAACCTTCCTATAAAAAATTCCTTATTCATGCAATGTTCGCGCTGCGGATGATTGCAGTTGCATTAATTATAATAGCTATTGCACGGCCACAATCGACAAATAAATGGAAGAATGTTACAAGTGAAGGCATCGACATTATTATTGCGCTGGACATTTCGGGCAGTATGATTGCAGAAGATTTTAAGCCCAACAGGTTAGAAGCAGCTAAAAGTGTAGCTGCCGAGTTTATAAATGGCAGGCCAGATGATAGGATTGGATTGGTAATTTTTTCTGCTGAAAGTTTTACCCAATGCCCTTTAACTACTGACCATGCTGTTTTATTAAACCTTTTCAGGGACATTAGGACTGGTATGATTGAAGACGGAACAGCGATCGGACTTGGCCTTGCAAATGCCGTTAACAGGCTCAAGGACTCCAAGTCGATGAGTAAAGTTGTAATTTTGCTTACCGATGGGGTAAATAACCAGGGTTCGATTGCCCCCCTAATCTGCTGCAGAAATAGCAAAAGTTTTTAAAATCAGGGTTTATACTATTGGCATTGGTACAAATGGCGTTGCTCCATATCCCGTTCAAACTCCATTCGGAACTCAATATCAGGATATGGAAGTTCAAATTGACGAAGCAATGCTGAAGCAAATTTCACAAATGACAGATGGTAAATATTTCAGGGCGACAAACAACCAAAAATTAAGTGAAATTTATAAGGAAATAGACAAGATGGAAAAATCGCGTATCGAGGTTCGCGAGTATAAAAAGCACCATGATGAATTCTTTATGTTTGGATTGCTTGCTCTTATTTTATTAGTGGTTGATATTTTAGTTAGAAACACATTGTTAAAAACAATACCTTAAGATTATGTTTCGCTTCGAAAATTCATATATGCTATATTGCATTATATTACTGCCTTTGCTGATGTTAGTCTTTTATTTTGTTCAAAGGCGCAAAAGAAGGCAGGTTTCAGAATTTGGCGATCCTTACCTTATGAAATTTCTTATGCCCGATGCTTCTTCTACTAAACCAGTTTGGAAATTTTATATTTTTATTGCAGCCATAGCATTTATAATACTTGGCTTGGCGCGTCCACAATTTGGTTCTAAGTTGCAGGAAGTAAAACGTAAAGGCATCGAAATAATGATTGCCCTGGATGTCTCGAACAGTATGAACGCACGCGACATACAACCCAGCCGCCTCGAGAGGGCAAAGCAGGTGTTATCAAAGCTTGTCGACCGGTTGACCGATGACAAAATAGGACTGATTGTTTTTGCAGGCGACGCATATACCCAAATACCTATTACTACAGATTATGTTTCGGCAAAGATGTACCTTGCTGGCATTACAACAGGAATAGTCCCTGTGCAGGGCACAGCTATTGGTAAAGCAATAGATCTGGCCGCAAACTCATTTCCACCTAACAGCGATTTGCAGAAAATAATCATCATTATTACTGATGGAGAAAACCATGAAGATAACCCTGAGGAATCTGCTAAAAAGGCAAACGAGAAAGGTATTTTAGTTTATACTCTTGGAATGGGCTCGCCGGAAGGTGCACCTATACCTGAAGGATCCGATGGTGGCCAGAATTTCAAGAAGAACCAGGAAGGAAGTATTGTCATCAGTAAGTTAGACGAGGTAACATTACAAAAAACTGCAGTTGCAGGCGGAGGTACATATATCCCTGCAAACAACACACAAGCCGGGCTTAACAGCCTTTTTGAAAAAGTTGAACGCTTAAACAAAAAAGATTACGAGTCGAAAATGTATGCTGAATACGATGACCAATTCCAGTATTTTTTTGGTTTTGCATTAATTCTTTTATTTATCGATTTTATTATTCTTGAAAAGAAAAGTAAGTTTTTCAGTAAAATAAAACTTTTTGAATTGAACAAATGATTAATAGAATGTGAGCAAAAAGAGTCAAGTACAATGAGTAAAGAACGAAGACAATGCATGTTTAATTTTAAATCCATATTGAACAATAAGTAATTGAAATATATTAAGATAGGATTATTTAAAAAAAATATTTGCTAAAAGCTAAAAGCTAATGTCCAACGGCAGTACAATTATGAACAGGATTATTATAATTTTGGAGTTAAGTTTAATTTCGCTTGCCATAAATGCGCAAAATGAAAAAAAGCTTGTGCGGCAAGGCAACAATCTTTATAAAGCCGAAAAATACGAAGATGCGGAAATTTCATACCGCAAAGCACTCGAAAAGAAGGCCAATTCTACTCCGGCAGCATTTAATCTCGGTAATTCTTTGTATAAGCAAAAAAAAATGGAGGAAGCGGCCAACCAATATAACCATCTGGCATCCGACGAGCAATTAGATGTCAAACAAAAATCTATGGTTTTTCACAATATTGGAAATAGTATGCTTCAATCGCAGAAATTCCAGGAAAGTGTAGATGCTTATAAAAAAGCATTACGAAATAATCCATGGGATATGGAGACGAAATACAATTTAGCTGTTGCCCAAAGGATGCTTAAAAACCCTCCGAAGCAAAACCAACAAAATAAAAATAACCAACAGGATAAAAAAGATAACAAAGATAAAAACAAGGACAAACAAAAGCAGGATAAACAGAACCAGGACAAGCAAAACCAGCAGGACAAGAACCAGCAGCAACAGCCGCAAGCCGGTAAGATTTCAAAGGAAGATGCAAAACGGATGTTAGAGGCAATTCAAAATGATGAGAACAACACGCAGGATAAACTGAAAAAAGAAAAAGCGATGTCTAAAAAGGTAAGGCCTGCAATTGATTGGTAACACGGTTATTTATGTTCGATATTGGATT
>CAVSGB010000321.1:0-6769 GCA_963726845.1 uncultured Bacteroidota bacterium
TGCTTTTCGTTTTCACTTATTTTGTCTTTATCGTATTTATAAAAACCAATTGTTGGTCTAAACTCAAAGAATGGATTGCCCTGTAAATCTTCAATGTCTTTATATTTATTTTCAGCAAACAGGCTTAGTTTAAAATCAATTTCATAATCAGAAATGAAAGGATTTTTATTTTCTATCTCATGGATTAAATTTTGCTCAAGCTGCGCGGCCTGATGATAAGCATCTTTTAATTTTTTATCCAATAGGTTATTTATCCTTTCAATCCGGGTCAAATTATAATCATCAAAAACAAACCTCTTGTTTTGATTGTGCTTGCGGTCGTATAATTTTTGAAACCTCTTTTTGTTATGGTATAACCTGAAATAATTAGCATATCCAATTCGGACTTGCTCTAAGAATATTTCATTGCAACTTTTCATCTTTACTGTCCTTTTGATATAACAATCAAAAGTAAAGGCATGTTATGTCAAATATTGTCGTTTAAAAATATATCTGTTTCAAGTAGCACGAAATTTAATAATAGCACGGGCGGGAAGGAGAAAAAACAAGTGTATGGATGGCGGGAGGGCTGTGGGATGGTAGGCCATTCTCTTGTTTTTTGTGCGTGGGGATTGTTTATATTGTCTTTTTGTCTTTGTTTTCAATCATGCTATAATCTATCATCGAAAGTATTTTAGGGTTGCTGCCAACGGTTGGCGCTATAAGCACGTGGCGGGTTTCGGGGCGCTTCACTATCAAACTGCACCAAAACTTGATGCGGGATTGAATGCTAAATAACCGCATAAACCCCGCCATTGCTTATGAGCGCGTGTTGGCACCTGGCATTTATTATTAAATCAATCTTGGCCACAAAAATGATATTTACCAGTTTTTAAATCAATAAAACCAAATTGAGTATTGTTATATGTAATCCAAATTACTTTTTGTCCTTTTTTGACATTATCAGAATAATCCCTAGAAGATTCTCCAAATCCATATTGAATAATAATTGGCCGTTTTGTCCTGTATTCTTCGATTGAATTGTCTTTATATGGGTCAGTAATCCACAATTTTTTATTTAATTTGTCAAATGCTGATATTAAAATATGAGCAGAATCCAAAACAAAATAATTAGTAGTCGTTGAATCTATTAATTTTACTGATGTTTGATGTCCTTTTTTAATCTTTGAACCTCCAATCACATTGCCTTGTCCATCATATATCCATGTTGTTTTACTCATTTGTTTTAGCTTATTTGTATCACCAGCATTCATAAGTAAAAATATTGAATCAGAAATTCTCGCTGCGTCACGCATAATAATTGAATCATTAAATTTATTATTTTGTTGAGAATATGAAAATTGATTTGAAATACAAATCACGAAACAAACAAAGCAAATTTTAATTTTCATCTTAATAATCTTTAATAATTTATTTAACTTATCAATCCTCAAGTTTTTGTTTTTATGCTTGGTGCCAACGGTACGTATAAGTTTTGTTAGGGATTTTCGGAGTACTTTCTTATCAAGGTTCACTAACCTTGAATAGTTGAAAAGCCTTTAAAATTAGTACTTCCACCCCAATAAAATTTATACGATGTTGGCAGTATATGTATGTTATTCTTATTTGTTTTCTATAAAATCAATTATTGCTTTATTAAATTCATTTGGTCTCTCCATATTCAAAAGATGAGAAACCTTTTCAATCTCCACAATCTTAATTCCTTCAATCTTTTCTTTTAAGGTATTAGTATTCGAAATCATCGAAGGCATTTCATTTTCAGCCTTAAACATTAATGTTGAGCATTTTATTTCAGATAATCTATCTTTCAATCCGAGGGTATTTTTTCTCAATTGCCAGTTTACAGTAAAAGCTTTTTTATTCTCATATAGAATTTGCTCAAATAAAGCCTTTGCTTTGGGATATTCCCTACTTGGCAAAGTTTGGCTCCAAAATGGATCATTTATCAAAGTATAAATAGGGCTATCTGCACCCTTTTCTTTAACTATTTTGTTAAATTCAATACTTTTGTTTAAGGTTTCTTGGGACATAGGCTGATCAGGAAATCCCGGGCCGGATATTATCAAAGATTTAACCCTGTTTGGATAGTTAATTGTAAAATCTATTGCTTGCATTGCACCTAAAGAAATCCCAACTAAGTTTGCTTTCTCAATATTACACGAATCTAAAAGAGTTAGTAGGTCCGATATTTGGATAATAAATACTGTCTGGTAAACTGGATTTGCCAAATCCCCGCATATCATATCGAACAACTTTAAAATGTCTAGATAATTCATTTATCTGAAAGTTCCACATACGCGAATCAGTAACACCTGCGTGAATTAAAACGACAGGTTCTCCTGAACCAAATATCTCATAATATATTTTTGCTTTGTCCACACGAAGAAAGCCAGTTTTAACCGGCTTTATCAAGGTTGAATCGTTACACGAATTTATCATTGCTATTATTGTTAATAATATCAGATACTTTAGTTTTTTCATTTTAGAATCTTGTTAGCATGTAGTGGTCTTTTTAATATAGCTGCCAACGTTCCTCGGCTATGTAAAGTGCGGGGTTTACTTGCAGGATAAATCCCACTACACAAATATAATTAGAATGCACTGAACTTGCAAACCCTCTATTACCCGCATTTTATATGAGCCGATGTTGTGGCCAGTTATTTTATTATTTATTTTGTTGTTTAATAATTATACATTCTAAAACCTAACCATAATTCTGGTTTGTCATAATATTGAACTGAGTCAATATTGCATTGGTTTGCATATAAATTAAAACTACCGCCTTTTGCAATGCCTTTCGTCAAAGTCATCTCAGATACATTACCCAAAATATCATAACAGAATTTTTATCAGGGATAAACATAGCTTGACGATTTAGTCTGGATACATTAACTTTTTTATTACATTGGTAATTTACTTTATAATTATATGAAGGACATTTCTTCTTATCTAAACTGTCAACATAATTTTCCATTTTCCCATCACTAGACATTCCTACGATTACAATTTTTTTCCATTCATCAGGAGTTGGAAGCCTATAAATTATTTTATTTTTCCCAACTATTTTTGTTCTCCAATTACAATATCCAATAACTTGCTCATAGGTGAGTCCTGTTATTGGAAACATTAAGAAAAATTTATCCGAATTTAAACAATGACAATAATATTTAAAGTAACCAATATGCTGTCCTGTGTTAGCCCATCCATTATTATACACATCAGATTTTGAATTAATACATGTCCAAATTTCAGGTTCAATTGCACTGCTATCTGGCATAATTTTTTGAGCAGCATCATAACCAACATTCTCCAATGTCCATGTATAATATGTCAACCAAGAACCAATACTTGTCTCACATTGATCAATAAATGTAGAATCATTTAATTTAATTGCTCCGTAATCGAACCTAAATTCCTGAGCAAAAATCGTTATACTTTGAAGAGAAAGAAATAACAAAATTAAATCAAGTTTTAAATATTTATTTTTCATATCACTAATTTTCTAAATATCGTCTTTATAATTGGCCACAACGGCCGCGGTATGAAACGTTGGGGAGTTCGTGAACCAGAACTTATCAACCGATAAGAACCTTACTGGCGAGCGATAAACTTGCTATACCATTTAAACCCCAATGTTTTATGACCGCATGTTGGGCACAGTTTATTTATATTTATCAATCAGTTTGTTAATCTTGTTATTATATTCTTCACCAATATATTAAAAACCATATATTGGTGAAGAATATAATAACAAGATTAACAAACTGATTGATAAATATAAATAACGGTGCCCAACATGCGGTCATAAAACATTGGGGTTTAAATGGTATAGCAAGTTTATCGCTCGCCAGTAAGGTTCTTATCGGTTGATAAGTTCTGGTTCACGAACTCCCCAACGTTTCATACCGCGGCCGTTGTGGCCAATTATAAAGACGATATTTAGAAAATTAGTGATATGAAAAATAAATATTTAAAACTTGATTTAATTTTGTTATTTCTTTCTCTTCAAAGTATAACGATTTTTCGCTCAGGAATTTAGGTTCGATTACGGAGCAATTAAATTAAATGATTCTACATTTATTGATCAATGTGAGACAAGTATTGGTTCTTGGTTGACATATTATACATGGACATTGGAGAATGTTGGTTATGATGCTGCTCAAAAAATTATGCCAGATAGCAGTGCAATTGAACCTGAAATTTGGACATGTATTTTTAATTCAAAATCTGATGTGTATAATCCAATGGATGGGCTAACACAGGACAGCATATTGGTTACTTTAAATATTATTGTCATTGTTTAAATTCGGATAAATTTTTCTTAATGTTTCCAATAACAGGATGCTCACTTATGAGCAAGTTATTGGATATTCGGCAGAAATTGGAGAACAAAAATAGTTGGGAAAAATAAAATAATTTATAGGCTTCCAACTCCTGATGAATGGAAAAAAATTGTAATCGTAGGAATGTCTAGTGATGGGAAAATGGAAAATTATGTTGACAGTTTAGATAAGAAGAAATGTCCTTCATATAATTATAAAGTAAATTACCAATGTAATAAAAAAGTTAATGTATCCAGACTAAATCGTCAAGCTATGTTTATCCCTGATAAAAATTCTGTTTATGATATTTTGGGTAATGTATCTGAGATGACTTTGACGAAAGGCATTGCAAAAGGCGGTAGTTTTAATTTATATGCAAACCAATGCAATATTGACTCAGTTCAATATTATGACAAACCAGAATTATGGTTAGGTTTTAGATGTATAATTATTAAACAACAAAATAAATAATAAAATAACTGGCCACAACATCGGCTCATATAAAATGCGGGTAATAGAGGGTTTGCAAGTTCAGTGCATTCTAATTATATTTGTGTAGTGGGATTTATCCTGCAAGTAAACCCCGCACTTTACATAGCCGAGGAACGTTGGCAGCTATATTAAAAAGACCACTACATGCTAACAAGATTCTAAAATGAAAAAACTAAAGTATCTGATATTATTAACAATAATAGCAATGATAAATTCGTGTAACGATTCAACCTTGATAAAGCCGGTTAAAACTGGCTTTCTTCGTGTGGACAAAGCAAAAATATATTATGAGATATTTGGTTCAGGAGAACCTGTCGTTTTAATTCACGCAGGTGTTACTGATTCGCGTATGTGGAACTTTCAGATAAATGAATTATCTAGACATTTTAAAGTTGTTCGATATGATATGCGGGGATTTGGCAAATCCAGTTTACCAGACAGTATTTATTATCCAAATATGGACCTACTAACTCTTTTAGATTCGTGTAATATTGAGAAAGCAAACTTAGTTGGGATTTCTTTAGGTGCAATGCAAGCAATAGATTTTACAATTAACTATCCAAACAGGGTTAAATCTTTGATAATATCCTGCCCGGGATTTCCTGATCAGCCTATGTCCCAAGAAACCTTAAACAAAAGTATTGAATTTAACAAAATAGTTAAAGAAAAGGGTGCAGATAGCCCTATTTATACTTTGATAAATGATCCATTTTGGAGCCAAACTTTGCCAAGTAGGGAATATCCCAAAGCAAAGGCTTTATTTGAGCAAATTCTATATGAGAATAAAAAAGCTTTTACTGTAAACTGGCAATTGAGAAAAAATACCCTCGGATTGAAAGATAGATTATCTGAAATAAAATGCTCAACATTAATGTTTAAGGCTGAAAATGAAATGCCTTCGATGATTTCGAATACTAATACCTTAAAAGAAAAGATTGAAGGAATTAAGATTGTGGAGATTGAAAAGGTTTCTCATCTTTTGAATATGGAGAGACCAAATGAATTTAATAAAGCAATAATTGATTTTATAGAAAACAAATAAGAATAACATACAGCTGCCAACATCGTATAAATTTTATTGGGGTGGAAGTACTAATTTTAAAGGCTTTTCAACTATTCAAGGTTAGTGAACCTTGATAAGAAAGTACTCCGAAAATCCCTAACAAAACTTATACGTACCGTTGGCACCAAGCATAAAAACAAAAACTTGAGGATTGATAAGTTAAATAAATTATTAAAGATTATTAAGATGAAAATTAAAATTTGCTTTGTTTGTTTCGTGATTTGTATTTCAAATCAATTTTCATATTCTCAACAAAATAATAAATTTAATGATTCAATTATTATGCGTGACGCAGCGAGAATTTCTGATTTATATTTTTACTTATGAATGCTGGTGATACAAATAAGCTAAAACAAATGAGTAAAACAACATGGATATATGATGGACAAGGCAATGTGATTGGAGGTTCAAAGATTAAAAAAGGACATCAAACATCAGTAAAATTAATAGATTCAACGACTACTAATTATTTTGTTTTGGATTCTGCTCATATTTTAATATCAGCATTTGACAAATTAAATAAAAAATTGTGGATTACCGACCCATATAAAGACAATTCAATCGAAGAATACAGGACAAAACGGCCAATTATTATTCAATATGGATTTGGAGAATCTTCTAGGGATTATTCTGATAATGTCAAAAAAGGACAAAAAGTAATTTGGATTACATATAACAATACTCAATTTGGTTTTATTGATTTAAAAACTGGTAAATATCATTTTTGTGGCCAAGATTGATTTAATAATAAATGCCAGGTGCCAACACGCGCTCATAAGCAATGGCGGGGTTTATGCGGTTATTTAGCATTCAATCCCGCATCAAGTTTTGGTGCAGTTTGATAGTGAAGCGCCCCGAAACCCGCCACGTGCTTATAGCGCCAACCGTTGGC
>CAVSGB010000322.1:0-8452 GCA_963726845.1 uncultured Bacteroidota bacterium
TGCCAAACGTTGGCGGTATGGCCAGTAAGGGATTGCGGAGCGACGTTCCTATCAACCGAGACGAAAGATTGATGCGGGTGATGACCTTTGCATACCTCTGAAACCCTTATTGGCTATACCGCGTGTTACAGCCAGTTTTTTATTTCATTTATATTAATCTCTCTTGATTCTGCCATTTTATATAATCTATCATACTCCAATCTGCCCAAATAATCAGGCCCTTTATTTGTTTCATGACAACTTTTCCAAATCTCATTTGCCGAATCAACAACAAGCTTGGAAAAGTCTGAAGCCTTATCAATCCAATCATGAGGTTTTAACCATATCCTTGACTTTGCAGGAGAATAATGAACTGAAGCATTTCTTAGTCCTTCATAATTATCAAACAATGATTTGAAAGGTTCTTTTAATTGATTATCATCGGACAAAACTATTTTTGCGGATTTATCGGCTCTTATTATCTTTTGATATTTTTCAATCTTATATTTTAAATTCAAGAATCTTCCGTTTTTGCTCCCTTGTAATATTTCAGCATCATCTGCGCTAAGTTTAGCCATATGCCTATAGTAATAATCAAATCCCAAACTATTAACAAAACATTCTAAAAATGAGTAAAAAGAAACTATTGTCAAACGGCTATAAAATGAGATTTCATATTTAAGAGCATTCAATGAATCGAGGGTTTTCTTATCAAACTCTTTTTCACCTTTTGATTTAAATTTCTCTTTCTGACTATTACCGAAATTTTCAAGTATTTTTAATCCTTTCTCAGCTTTTACTAAACATGTAAATGAATCCTGCAATAGAAAATTTTCTTCTATTTCTCCTCGCCCTTTATGTACAACTAATCCGACTTTAAATTGATATGGTGTATAATCATAACGATAATAATTGCTTAAATCTATTTGCTCTTCAAGCCAACCTATCATTATGCCGTTACTAAAAATTTCTTTATCTATCTTATGCTTTTCATTCCAATCTTTTGCAATATCACGATAATCTCGCTTTAATGGATATTTTTTTCTTATCGGTTCCGCAATCTTTCTTAGTTTATTCTCAAATATTGGTAGTTCTTTCTTTATTTTTTGTTCTTCAGATTCTTTAATTAAATCATGAAAACTAATCATTAATGTACTATACTCATCAAAGTCAATATCATCACAGAATGCAGCCATCATTTGCAGAAAAACTGCAATATCCCATACTTTATTTATCTCATGCTCGTAGTCTTGCATTTTCTTAAAATTGGCTGTAACGTTCACAGCTATGCGCCGTAAGGGATTTAATAGCACTTTACTATCAAATTATAGCAAATGTAATTAAAAAGCACTACATTTGCAAAACCACTGAAACGCCTTATGGCGTATGAGCTGGTGTTAGCACTCGTTTATTTTTATTATCAAAAATCAATTACTTGTTGCTAATCTGTCAGGATGAATTTGTTCAAAGGCATGGACATTATCATCATCTTTATTGTAAACATATACTCTATAAAAATTCTTACTTCCATGCAATTTAATCAAATGACAGTTGAGTAACATTTTAATTCGATTAAACCAATTAGGTATTTTATTCCAGTATACATTATAATCAATTGGCGTTGAATATGGATTTTCTATATGTGCAAACTTATTAAGCTCACTTGTCAATGTAAGTAACTCTTCTTTTGTTAAAAAGTCATCTTTTCTTTCAAAGATTTGCAAATTTCCATTTGAATCTTGGTTACCCTGTATGACAGGTTTAGGATAAAAGTCTGGATTCATTTTTTCCAATTGACTAATGAATTGTGCATTTGGTTTATAAGAAATATAATCTCTTTGTAAGCGCTCAAATTCAGCTTTATTCATCACAACAGAACCTAAACAAATTGCTTCGAGAATTTTTCTAAAATGGACACATATTAATTCCACATTGTAATTAATTGACCCAGTTGTAACATTCCCAGAATATATCATTTCAATATGATTTATTCTATTTTTTATTTCAACCATTAAGTCTAAATATTTTTTAAATTGACTATGTGGATCATTTGATGAATGTATAGTATCAGCCATAATTTTGTTTTTTATTTTATTTTTTTGGTTTCACTTTATTCGGTGATTTAGTAAAATTATTGAAACTTTTTGGTTCATCCCCTCCTTTATATTTTGGATAAATGTACTTTACATCTGAATCAAATTCATCATACATATTTCCATCATGAAATTCTTTTGTACTATCAAAAAAAGATGGAGGGACGGTATCATATTTTACTATTTCTGACTTTTGATTCACAAGATATTTTCTCATAACCCAACCTCTTTTTGAACCAGACAAACCACTATAATTTTCGGAAAAAACAAACTTTACAAATTCAAATTTTTTCATTATAGCCGAATCATCTTTTAAATCACCACTACAATAAATAGACCTTATTTTTGCAGGAGCATGTAATATTAAACTAATGTCAAAATCATCTTCGGGTGAGTTCCTTAAAATTAGATTATCAGTATTTACAAAGTAAGTTTGCGATATAAATGACAATCTTTTATTCTTTTGATTTATCCTTTCTGTTTCCTCTATTTTTTTCTTATTTTCTGTTTCCTTTAATTTCTTTTGTTTAATTGAATCAATATCGTTAGCCAAATTTAATTGTACACCTTTTGCTAAAATAGTTTGAAATTGACTAATGCTATTAATAGTAGTATTAGTAATAGAAATAAAACCTGATTCATTAATAGGATTAAGAGTTAAAGCAATCCTGTCTTGAAGTAAATAATTAACTACTAATTCCTTCTTTTTAGCAGATTCAAAATTTAAATCTGTTGTCCAATAATTTACATATAAATCAGTAATATACAACCAATAACCAGAAATCTCACAAGATTTAATAATTAATAGACCATTATTGTCAAATAAATTATACTTAACAGTAATACCTCTTGGTTTAGTAAAACCATATTGTGCTTTTTTTTCATATTTCATTGAAATTGATTTTGAAGTTGGAGTGAAATTAATTTCAGGTTCGCCAATAGGAGCAAAAAAAAGATAATGCGACAGGTAATTTTGTAAACGGGTATCAACAAAGTTCAGATCAAAGTATGTAAATTGAGTTAATTTTTCATGTGCGGCAATGAATCTCATACTAAAGTCCAATTCAGAATATTGTTTACCATAAGGTGATATATCTGTTCTTTTTTCTTGGTTTTCTTGTGATATTACGGAACACTTAATAAAAAATAAAATCGCCAATAACGCAAATACTTTTTTTATCATGCCTTTAATTTGTTATTTGTAATTCAATGAAATTAATTATTAACTCCTATAATACTTCTGAATTCATTCTCAATATTCTCAAGTATTAAGGGAATATCCTTACGTACTTTTTCTGAAGCAGCTTTGGCGTATTGAAAAGAAAAATCACTACTTTCATTTTCATACTTTTTCCCATGCGTATAATCTTGATAACTATCAAAATAATCATTCTTTATCTTGTCTATCAACTCGCAGGTAGTTGGAGAAAGAAATATTTTGTGCTTTAAATAATAAATATAAAAATCATTATGCTTATTGCTTGCAAGTTCAATTTTTGAATTTTCAATTTTAAAATTTTCTATAGAATCATTAGTTACAATTTTTATCAAACTTGTCATTTCTTTCATTGCTAAATCTAATTTTACAAGTTTTTTATAAATATCACTAATCACTTGTAATCGTTTCTCATGCAATCTACTATCCTTAAATTGAATAAATTCTAATGCTTTTTTATGACCTTCTATTAACAAGGATAAATCTCTATCAATATTTTTTGATTTTTCAGTTAAATCAAATTCATACTTTTTAAATTTTTTGCCTAAATGATGTTTCCATAATTCTTGAATCCCAATAGAAAATGCACTAGAAGTCAATATGACTAAAGTAACTTCTTCCATAAATAATTTCCATTCCATGTTCGATGTTTTTAAATGGGTGCTAACGTTGGCGGTATGGCCAGTAAGGGATTGTGGGCGATTTCCTGTCAAGTTATACGAAAAGTTGAAGCGGGCTACAACCCTTCGCATACCTCTGAAACCCTTATTGGCTATACCGTGTGTTAGCGTTTCGTTGTTTATTTTTCCAGTCAATTTAACTTTCATTTTTGCTGCATCGTATCTGTCTGCCGTGCGTTGGGGTAGGCAAGCTCTTTGGCTGGTTTTGGTCGTGCGTTGGCTTTTTTGAGCGACCAGCCAATGTGCTTGACTACGAAGCGTTGGCTAAATGGTCAATAAAATATCGTCAAAAGATTTTCCATCATAATTAAATTCTCGTGAAATATCTTGTTTTGTCGAAATCCCAAATCTATTGCACATTTCATCGTAAACCTCTCTTAAAGTATCAAAATTCTCTTCCTGAGTTACAACTAAACCATTGTTACTGGTGCTTGAAACTTTACACTTAGCAAATATTGATATGCGAGGAGGTTTTGAACCTTCTTCAATAAGTACAATTCGTTCTTTTGATTTCAAAAAGACCGAAAAAAAAGTGCCATCTGGTTTTCTTAAAATAAAGTTACAATGACGATTGGAATGATGCACAATCTTACCTCGTTTAATTTTTTCAAGTTTTTCGAGGATTTCAATAATCATTTTTAGTTCATTCCTGTAATATGGAGCATCAATATCGTTATGAGCCAAAGGATTAAGTATTGCGTCTTTATAGGTTTTTATTTCACTTAATTCTGCAAAATCAATATTTTCAGCGATACAATATGGTTGTAAGGCAATAATTAAGTCATTAAGAATTTTATCAACCAAAACATTAGGGTCTTCCCTTGACGGCTCTTTTAGATATTTTTGAGGTAGTAGGTTCTTTAATAACTCTTCAATTCTTTTTCTTAAATAAATACCACATGCAGGAAAGTCATGTTGATTGAAATAATCTCTGGCTGTTTGTAAATTGTTTTGAACTGGTTTAAAATATGGCTTTGGAAATGCAGAAAGATTGTCTTCAAACATCTCTATAAATCGCCATTCCTTACTTTTACCTTTAATATCTATCTTACGTTTTGCAAACTCATAAAAAGAACGGTCATGTGACATAAGTATTAATTGATAACTATTTACATACCTGTCAAGCAACAAATTTAAAACAATATCTCGGTTGCACATGTCAAGACTTAGCAGCATATCATCAATTATCAATGCTTTTAATTCGGCTTGGTTTGGCCTGTTTGTCCAATCCTCGATAATAGCAAAACGAATTGCCAAACCAATGGAACTCCATTTTGCTTCATTCAAAAATGAATGGGCTCGTTTTACAACATTCCTTTTACCTTCGTATTTCGGAACTTGGAGTTCAACATAAGGTTCCTTCCATTCAAATTTATCAACAGATATTACTTGGCTTGCTCCAGTGAATTTTAATTTGAAATCAAAGTTTTGTTTGAAATCATCTTTTAAAATTTCATTTGCCCTTTTTGTTATATTTTTCAGATATTTTTCAATCTTTGAATTCCAATTTTTTACGGATTTTATATATTTCTGGTAAATTACATAATCTTTACGAACAGCCTCTTGGGGATGCTCACGCATATCAGGATTAGGAAAAATCATTTTATCAATTTCGTTGAAATCCTTAACTTTTTTCGGCCAAGTTTTGAGCGATTTAAAATTAACTTCAACGCTTTCAGTTCTGCTAATAGACTCAATTAAAATATAGGGAAAAACTTCATCGGCAAACCAGCCAAATAAATCATTGTTTTGTGAATGCTTAATATGGTGTAGTCTAAAAATTACTCGATAATTAAGAAAATCACTAGCCATATGACTTTCACGGATAGCCGAATTATTTTGAGCATTTGTAATTGTAGCGTCTTCGCCATTTATAAAAAATTCAGAAGTATTTCCAGTATCATCTTTAAGAACGGCTTTAATAAATGAATTATGTTTTTTTGGGGCATTTACATTTACTAATCCAAATTCATCGCCTTTTGAAAAATATTTTTGAATCCTTTTTTTACCTTCAACCCCATACTTAAATGCACTTTCCAAAAGAGTGTACAATGCCCAATAAATGGTAGATTTACCACTACCATTTTCTCCATAAATCAACAGGTTTTTTCCATCAATTTTTAAAAGAGGACTTTTCGGGTCCTGTTTTGGAAAAAACTTAAAATTATTGATATGTAACTCATGTAATCTCATACTTTAATGAGTGCTTTGGTTAATGCGTTTTATAATCCAACTCCGACTTTCAGAAACCAAAATCCTGTTCCGAATCGGGTTATCCTTCTCTTTTAGCCAATAGTAAATTTTCTGTATAACATCCTGCTTTTCTTCAAAGGTTTTCATTTTTGAAATATCAGGGAAGTTGACAAATTGCAAAACATCAATTTCCATTTCTTTCATGTGTTCTTCAAAGTACAGTTCGTAAGCCATCATGTTCAGCACTTCTTCGAAGTTTTGGCTGATTATTTCATTGGGAGCATGTTCTAATATCTGTGGTGTGTTTGGGTCGTTAAGTATAATTAAGTATTCAGCCATTGTTTCAAACGGCATTCTTTGTGTTTCTTTTAACTGTGGAATAGGAATTTTATCCATAAATATTTTCGTCCATTGATTTGTACCTTGACCAGTAGACGAAGAAACCTTGTCTAAATACCACTCTGCTAATTTTGAATTAAGCACAACTAAATGATATTTAGGACATTCAGACACCATAATGTAAGATGGAGAAGTCACATAGATTTTTTTATCATCATATGCAAAGGCTGGTTTGTCTGTTATTGCTAACCAAACAATTTTATCCTTTTCATAATTATGAGCAAATGTAGAAGAAGCCCTTTGAAGAGCATACCATTCGTATCGAATACCTGTTTCTGCTTTGTTCCTTTTTGATAGTTCTGCTTTAAAAGATAGTAAATGATTGTAAACTGCTGGATACTGTTTTTGAAAAGCATTCTCAGCCTCTTTTGACGCTCCTTGAATTTTGTCATCTTTCAAAGGGAAATGCCAAGGAATGTAAAGAATGTAAATATCATCAAATTTGTAGCTATATTTTTTAATATTTCTGCCTCTTAATAGCGGTTTAATTACATCAATACTATTTCTATCGGATTCAATTAATCTATTTTTAGTTTCTTCATTGATAAAAAAAGCATCATTATAACCAGACTTAAGAGCAAAATTCATTTCTACCTTCCAATCTTTTAGTTGTAAACCCTTGCTTTCAATAATGTTTTTTATTTCAAAATCATCATTATCAACAATTACCCAGCTTTCTTTGTCTAAATCGTAAAGGACTATGCACTTATTTGTCAAATAATCATTTATTGAATTGCCTGGTAAATAATCGCCCTTTATTGCTACTGCGGTTAAATTGTTGTTCCAACTTTCCTTTTTTGTTACCATGATATTAACTTCCACAGTAGCAGTGGGGAATATTCGTGTATCCTCAAAATTTAAAAGTATTTCGGGATTAGAATCGGTTATAAAAAACTCGCGTAACCCTTCCCCGAAATTGGTACGCATCCAAGTATTAGAAGTTATGAAGGTTAGCGTGCCTTTTTGTTTTAATAGACTTAATCCTTTTTCATAGAACAAAGTATAAATGTCTCCAGTTTTTCGATACGTTTTAAAGTTTGCTTCTTGAAGTATGTCGGAATCCTTTCCCATTTTTTGCAGTTGGATGTAAGGCGGATTACCAATAATTACATCGAACCCTCCTTTTTCAAACACATCCATAAAAAACAAATGCCAAAGGAAGTAAGGGCGTTCTTCGGTATGTTCAAAAGAGAGAAGTTTTTTGCGGGCTTCTCCTTTTTGTTCCAATAGTTTTTTACGCTTTTCAATTTCCTTTTCGGTTTTATCCGTTTTTCGTAAAAATTCTTTATTCCGCTTTAAAGATGTTTCTAAGCCTGCAATTTCAATGAGCAATTGGTTTTCAAAACCTTCCAATGATTTATCAATGTGTTCGGTTACAATTTTGTCAATTTGTTTGCGTATTTCAGCTTTTGCCAGTTTGTCTTCGGTGGTAAAATAGGTTTGGATAAGTTGCTTAATGTCATTTCGGTTTTTATCGGAGAAACCATAATTTGCCTCTGGTTCACGAAACAAATCGGGTTCAATAATGCGTACTTTGGGTTCATCAAACAATGCGGCTTTGCTCAAATCAATTCCTTCAAAGCTTTCTAGCAAACTGTTGCCTTGCATTATTTTATAATCCAAGTTTGGCAAAGGGTGTGGGTTTTCTTCGTCAACCACCAATGCCAGCCAAAAACGAAGTTGGGCGATGTCAACTGCTCCTTTTTCCAAATCAACGCCATAAATTGATTTTTGGATAATGTCCTTTTTAACCTGTGCCGGATTAAATTCCTTGTTGGTTTTCAGGTAAGGATAAATGAATTTCTTTGCTTCAAAAATCTCCTGTAAAATGCCAATCGGGAAAGCACCTTAGCCAAAGCAATACACGTAGTAACCAACCAGTAGGCTACATA
>CAVSGB010000323.1:0-4765 GCA_963726845.1 uncultured Bacteroidota bacterium
CGCTTAAAAAAGCCGGAAAAGATGGCCCTTTCTATAAAGATGATAAGTACGTAAAAACAGCTTGTGGAACAGCTTATAATTGCGTATTAAAAGCGCTGGACGGCTATTTCATTATTAAAAATGTAAAAATTCCGAAAAGGAAAAAATCTATAGAATTTTACCGTGACAACCTTGCAAAAAAGGATCGAAAATTAATGAACTATCTTAATAATACATACGAGATACTTCACTTAAGTGGTTATTATGATGGGGTTACCGGTATTAAGGTAATACAATCAGGTTTCGAATATGCCTACGAAATAATTTCAAAATTAAAACCTGATTAATCGGAATTACTTATAACAATTTAAAGGAAACTTAAAACCTGTTAAATAGCTTCTAAAAAAAATTTGCATTTTAAAATAATATGTCTAATTTTGCTGCTGTAAAACATAAGAAATTTATGAAACATCCATGCACTTGTGTTAACAACAAAGACATGTTTATAAAATGGATGTTCCATGAGAATCAACTTTAAGATTATTCAATGTTTAAATTAAATATATTCTCATGAAATCATTGATTAGCATTCTCGTCGTTGTCGTCCTTATTGAAAGAATAATGGGGTGAGAGTGCTATGATTTAAAATAACCGAAAGAAGCCTTTCTCACCTGATGAGAAAGGCTTCTTCGTTTATAAGCATGTTGAGGAACAAAAGGAAAAACCAGGGAAGAGTGTAAATTAAATAATTTAATTAGTTTCCACTTATTTGCCCCAAACCCCTAAAGGGGCATTAAAACATAAGGTTGAAAAATGTCCCCTTTAAGGGATTTAGGGGCTATATCAAGAAATGATTGCTGACTTAAATTAAATTTAGTTTTTTCATAAAAAATATATTATTATGGAACAAATTGCTAAAGACAGGTTTTTCACTATGGCAGAAACCTACGACAAAATTGCCCCTTTGATGGTGCCTCAGTATGACTTATTGCAAAACGAAGTGTTCAATATCATCGGTTTTCCATGCAATAAAGAAATTGTTGCATTAGATCTGGGGGCAGGTAGTGGAATTTTTCTTGAAAAAGTACTTTCAATCTATCCGTTTGCAATTTGTTACTGGATCGATTATTCACTTGATTTCCTGAAAGTAGCCCAAGCCCGGCTGGAAAGGTTTAAAAACAGGGTAATTTATATTCATTCGGCATTGGAAAAAAGTTGGGAAACAGAATTGGGGCATAAGCCCGATTTGATTTTATCAATGTCGGCAATACATCATCTGGAAAATTTAGAGAAGAAAAACCTTTACAAAAGATGCTTTCAGTTGTTAAACGAAAATGGTTGGTTTTTTAATGCCGACGAGATGAAGACATTGTATAAAGAACCTTATAAAAATAGCCTTATTTACTGGGCAAATTATGTAACTTCATCCAAAGAAAATATTCCGGAAGATTTGAAACCATATTATGAAAAATGGAATACTCATTTTGATAACTGGAAATTAAGGAATATTGATAATTTCAGTTTACCAAAATATAAAGGTGATGATTTACACGAAAATTTCATTGAACAATTAAACTGGCTTAGCGAAGCAGGATTCAGAAACCAGGATGTTTTTGTTAAATATCATCTTTGGACAATGATTGGAGGGCAGAAATAAAAATTATAGATACTGGATACTTGATACTTGATAAAAGAAACAGATAATGAGTTATAAAAAATTGGAAATATGGCAATTAGCACGAGAAATTGTGATTGAAATTCATAACATTACATTGAATGATTTGCCAAAATTTGAAATGTTTGAAACAGGAAGTCAAATCAGGCGCTCGTCAAAATCAACGAAATCAACTATTGTTGAAGGATATGGAAGAAAAAATTATAAGCAGGATTTTATAAAGTTTCTCATTTATGCCCAGGCTTCAAATGATGAGACAATTGATTATCTGGAAATTCTTTACGAAACCAAATCATTTTTAAATGAAAATAAATATAGAGAATTACATGATTAGCTCGAACTTCCTGGCAAAAAGATAAATTTATTTATTCAATCTGTACAAAAGCAACATTTGAGTGAAAAATAATCCAGTATCAAGCATCCAGTATCAAGTATCAAGTAGCCAGTATCAAGCATCAAGAATTTAAACTTAAAACTTAAACAATAAAATGAAAAACGAACTTAGAAGCAACACAACAACACAAGGCCGCAAAATGGCAGGAGCCAGGAGTCTTTGGAGGGCAAATGGCATGACAGAAGGGCAAATTGGCAAGCCTATTATTGCAATAGTAAATTCATTTTCCCAATTTGTACCGGGACATGCACACCTTCACGAGATTGGCCAACAGGTAAAAGCCTGGATAGAAGCTGAGGGATGCTTTGCTGCAGAGTTTAACACGATTGCTATTGATGATGGCATTGCAATGGGGCACGATGGCATGTTGTATTCGCTTCCATCGCGCGACCTTATTGCCGACAGCGTTGAGTTCATGATAAATGCCCATAAAGCAGATGCAATGATTTGTATCAGTAATTGCGATAAGATAACCCCGGGAATGCTCATGGCATCTATGCGGCTAAACATCCCATCAATATTTGTTTCGGGAGGAGTCTATGGAAGCTGGTCGTGTACGCGAAAAAAGTTACGACCTGGTCGATGTTATGGTTATGGGTGCCGATGATGCAATTGAAGATGCTTTATTAGATGAAGTCGAAAAAAACGCCTGCCCCACTTGCGGTTCATGCTCAGGAATGTTTACGGCAAACTCCATGAACTGTCTTAATGAAGCCATTGGACTAGCATTGCCTGGAAACGGGCACTGTTGTTGCTACACATAAAAACCGCCTCAGATTATTTGAAAAAGCGGCAAAAAGAATAGTTGAGATAACTAAAAAATATTATGATGAAGGCGACAGTTCAGTATTGCCACGTTCCATAGCAAGCAAGGCTGCTTTTAATAATGCCATGGCCCTCGATATTGCTATGGGTGGGTCAACCAATACAGTACTTCATATCCTTGCAATTGCCAGTGAAGCCGGGGTTAGTTTCACGATGAAAGATATAGATGAAATTTCGCGTAAAGTGCCCGTGCTATGTAAGGTTGCGCCAAGTTCGCAATATCATGTTGAAGATGTTGGCCGTGCAGGCGGTATTTTAGGAATTATGGGCGAACTCGAACGTGCCGGCCTTATTGATAATACTGTAATGCGTGTTGATGGATATTCTTTAAAGGAAGCTTTGGACAAATACGATATTACAAGAAAATCGGTAATTGAAGAGGCAATTGAATTATATAAAAGTGGACCGGCTGGTATAAGAAACCTGAAAATGGGTTCGCAAAGTTACCTGTATAAAGAATTAGATACAAACCGGAAGCAGGGCTGCATCAGGGATTTGGCGAATTGCTATTTCCCTGATGGCGGCCTGGGAGTCCTTTTTGGCAACATTGCGTCTAAAGGTTGTATAGTAAAAACTGCGGGTGTTGATCCATCTATTTTTAAATTCAAAGGACCGGCAAGGGTTTACGAAAGCCAGGAAGATGCTTGCGATGGTATACTAAAAGATGCCAAAGCTGGCGATGTAATCGTAATCCGCTACGAAGGCCCTAAGGGTGGCCCGGGTATGCAGGAAATGCTTTATCCGACTTCATATATTAAATCAAGGCATTTAGGTAAAGAATGTGCACTGATTACCGATGGCCGTTTTTCAGGAGGAACTTCCGGCCTTTCGATGTGCCATGTATCACCGGAAGCTGCCTCAGGTGGTGAAATTAGCCTTATTCACGATGGTGATATAATTGAAATAGATATTCCCGCGAGAAAAATTAATGTTTTGGTTTCTAAAGAAGAATTGGAAAAACGTAGGAAAGAAGAACTTGCAAGGGGAAAAGCAGCTTTTACACCTAAGTCGCGCAAACGTAAGCTGTCAAAAGCTCTCAAAGCATATGCCAGCATGGTTTCGAGCGCAGACATGGGTGCGGTTAGAATGATTGATTGATTCTTTTTCCGGAGTCCGGAGTCCGGTTTCCGGAAACCGGTAATTATAATCTGGAATCAAACAAATAAATTTAATATTTAGATATTTTTTAAAGCAAATAATAGAATAAGAATATGAGCGAAACAAAAAAAATTACAGGATCGGAAGCGGTTATTTTATCGCTTCTGGAGGAAGGGACAGAAATAATTTTTGGTTATCCGGGCGGTGCAATCATGCCGGTTTATGATGCTTTATACAGTTATCAGGATAAACTTAACCATGTATTGACCCGTCATGAACAAGGCGCTATCCATGCAGCACAGGGATATGCGCGTGTTACGGGTAAAGTGGGTGTTTGTATGGCAACCTCCGGCCCTGGCGCAACAAACCTGATCACAGGTATTGCAGATGCACAGATTGATTCTACCCCACTTGTATGTATTACCGGACAAGTTTCTGCTGCATTACTGGGCTCTGATGCTTTCCAGGAATCTGATATTATCGGTATATCCATGCCAGTTTGCAAATGGAATGTTCAAATAACGAGGGCAGAAGAAATACCTGCAGCTATTGCAAAGGCATTTTATATTGCCCGTACTGGCCGTCCCGGCAGGTATTGATCGATTTGGCTAAAAATGCACAATTCGGGACATTTGAATATAAATATGAAAAATGCGATTACATCCGCAGTTATGTGCCAATACCTCATTTTGATGAAGCTAAAATCGCAGATGCAGCAAAAATTATCAATTCGGCAAAGAAGCCTTATGTGTTGGTAGGTCAAGGTGTAATTCTTGGCAATAGCAATATTGGTT
>CAVSGB010000324.1:0-19012 GCA_963726845.1 uncultured Bacteroidota bacterium
AACACTCTTATACAATACGTTTTGTGATTTTCCGATTTGTATAAAACTAAGGAAAATAAAGCTTGTAATTAAGTATTTCATTTTTTTGTGATTTTGCATTTTTACGAAATTATGAAAATTAATTTTGAGTATTTTATCTTGTTTCATTATTCTTAAATCTCTTGACTGTCATTCAATAGTCCGTAATATTTTTGGGCTAAAACCCGTAACTGGCTTATTATCAATAGCCATAGCCTTAAGGCTACGGCTAAATAAGTCATTGATATTTAGGCTTTAGCCAAAATTTACCGAAGTTTTGTCATTTAAAGGTGCATTAAAATATTTGTCAGGGCAATTGTAACCGTTGACCGGGAGTACATGAGTTCTGTTTTTTGTTTGTCAGCAGACAGTTTATCAAAATCATTGTTGAACTTATCGTTCAACTCTTTTCTTATTTCCTGCAAACCCATGCCTAACCATGCATCGAGCATTGGGCTTTTATCTTCTTTCTGCAGTGTCTGCAGTTTCTCAACACATTGTTTTAATAGTGAAACATATTCACGGATTTTTTCTTCATTCGCGAATACCATGTTATTGATGTTGTTTAGAAGACCTTGTAATTCGCTTTTATTCATGGTTTAGAAACTGTTTAAATTTTAATCTAAGATTTTTTAAACACAGAGGTTTAATTATCTCCTGATTAAATGTATGATGTAATTTATTATTTAATTGCATTAAACGAATTTGGTACAGTGAGGGCCACGGAGAACACAGAGGGAAAAATCGCAAGTGATTTTTTAAAACTCTGTGTACTCTGTGACTTCTCAATTTCAATAATTCACATTAAAATGGTTCATATTGCAAGTTTAACAATATTTGCAAATACCTTAAACCCATTTCTCTGTGTTATATTTTATAAATTTAAACAGCCTCTTAATTGTTTCGATAAAAATATTAAAATTAATTCCTTATAAAAAGAAAATGTTAAAATTTCTAAAAACAATTTACACAATGGAAACAAAAAATATAAAAATAGTTTCCAATTTAAAAAACGTTTTTATCTTTGCGCCATGAATGAAGAATTTAAAAGTATATTAGAAAAAGTCAGGGGACTTTATCTGAAATATGGAATAAAAAGCATCACTATGGACGATGTGTCGCGTGAGCTCGGTATCTCTAAGAAAACTCTTTATCAGTATGTTTGCGACAAAACCGAATTGGTGGCTAAAGTTCTGGATTTGGATGAACATAAAGTTGATTGTGAATTCGTAAATAAAGAAGGAACAGAAAAAAATGCTATTATTGAAATGATCGATATTTACCGGAATGTCAATAAAATGATCAAAGAAAGCAATCCTTCCACGATATACGATTTAAAAAAATATTATCCTGAGCTTTATCATCATTATGTTGATGTACGCCGGAAAAGGATGTACCAAAGCATCCTGGCCAATATAAAAAAAGGAAAACAACAAGGTTTATACAGGTCAGATTTAGACGAATCGTTTATTTCCAAATTAATAGTTATAACAGCCGAAAAAATAAACGATGCCAATAATGATAATTTTGAAGAGCTTACATCGCCAAAGTTTTTCAGGGAATTTTTCATTTATCATATTCGTGGCATTTCCAATGCAAAAGGGATTAAAATGCTGGAAGAGAATATTAAGGATTTTGAAATAACCAGTAACGAATAAAAAATTATAAAACGCTATAAAATTGTATATATGAGATTAAAAAGATTATTATGGGCTTTGGCAGTTTTTTATTTGCCTTTAGTTTCCCAGGCCCAGGAAAAAAAGGACTCAGTCATGAAATTTTCATTGGAAGAAGCTAAAGCTTATGCATTGGTAAACAGTCCTGTTATAAAAAATGCAACGCTCGATTTGGAAGCAGCAAAGAAAAAGATTTGGGAAACAACGGCTATCGGTCTGCCACAGGTGAATGCAAAATTTTCATATTCCTATATGCCTGAATTATCTGCAACTGTACAGGAGTTTTCTAACATTGGTAGTTTGATGGGTTATTATTTTTCTCCAGTTTATAAATCTCTTGGAATTTTAAACAATCCGTCAATAAATACTGTAATTGATAGTGTTAGAAAGGCTGCCGCAAATACTCCGACAGTTTCAATGAATGATTTAAAATGGAATTCTACACTTGATATTACTATTTCACAATTAATATTCAGCAGGGGCCTATCTGGTAGGGCTTCAAACTTCCAAAATTTATAAAGGGTTGTCAGAACTTGCACTAACAAAATCGCAATATGATCTGAACGAATCGGTTACAAATGCCTATTTTTTAGTTTTGGTTGCGAGGGAAAACAAAACGTTGCTCGACTCTACTTACATAAATACCTTGCAGATATTATACAATATGAAGAAAATGTTTGAGCAGGGATTTGTTGAAGAAACAGATGTACAGCAACTTCAGCTGACCACGAATACTATTAAATTTTCTGCCGACATGATTGGCCGCCAGATAGGAATAGCTGAACGTCTGTTGAAATTTCAAATGGGTTTGGATTTAAATACCACAGTAATTTTAAAAGACAGCATCAACGGGCTATTAAATAGTTTTGACAACAATAATATCCTGCTTCAGAATTTCACTGTTGAAAACAATGTTGATTATAAACTAATGGATACTCAGGCAAAACTGATGAAAATGAACCTTATGCTGAATAAATCTGCATTTCTTCCTGACATTGCCGGCTTTTATCAGCATGAAAATGTTTATAACAAAAATGCATTGACGTTTAATCCTCCACAACTAATTGGCATTAGCGCCAGTTTACCTATTTTTACAAGTGGTTCGCGAATTGTTAAGGTGGCCCAGGCAAGAATATCGTACGATAAGGCGCTAAACTCAAAACAACTAGCTGCTGATGGACTAAAAATGAGCTTTGAAGAATCAAAATCTTCGTATCAGTCGGCTATAGATAATTTCAAAACAGCAAAGGAAAACCTAAAGCTCTCTGAAATAATTTACCGCAGGTCAGTTATAAAAAAACAGGAGGGTACAATATCCAGTGTTGAACTTACCCAGACTCAAAATCAATATTTGCAAAGCCAATCGAATTATTTTAATTCCATCATTACCCTGGCTTCTGCCAAAGCAAAATTGGAAAAACTTTTAATTTCAGCTCAATAAACAGAAAACAATAAAAATAATATATCATGAAAACAAAAATTTTAAGCATAGCATTAGCAATTTTAATAGTTGCCTGTCACCAGGATAAACAAGCGCAACTCGTTAACTTAAAAAAACAGCGTGATGCTTTGAGCGAACAAATAAAAACCCTCGAAGATGAGCAGGCCAAATCCGATACTGGCAAAGTGTTGGGAACAAGGGTTGCTGTTACAGAATTAAAACCGGATATATTTAACCATTTTATAGAAGTTCAGGGAAAAGTAGATGGCGATGAAAATATAAACGTAAGCGCCCAAATGGGTGGCAATGTCGACCAGATTTATGTAAAAGAAGGCGATCATGTTACGAAAGGACAGGTTTTGGCCAAACTCGATGATAAAGTGTTGCAAAAAAATCTTGTGGAATTGCAAACCGGTTACGATTTTGCCAATAGTATGTACGAAAAGCAAAAGGCTTTGTGGGACCAGAAAATTGGAAGCGAGGTACAATACCTGACTGCAAAAAACAGCAAAGAAGGGCTTGAACGAAGAATTGCAACTTTGAAAGACCAGATTTCGCAAATGTCAATTACATCCCCAATAAACGGGACTATTGAAGATATTACGATTAAAGTTGGTCAAATGCTGGCTCCCGGGATTATTGCATTCAGGGTTGTTAATTTTTCAACGATCAAAGTTGTGGCCGATATTGCCGAGGCATATACCTCGCAGGTGAATGATGGCGACCAGGTTGCGGTTTATTTCCCCGACCTTAAAAAAGAAGTTATTGGCAAAGTAAACTTTAGCAGTAAATTCATAAACCCCACCAACCGTACATTTTCTGTAAATGTCAGGCTTGCCGGGGTTGATCCCAATATTAAGGCAAACATGATTGCAACGCTTAAAATCAACGATTATAGAAGTCCGGCCGCACTTGTTGTTCCGATTAACGTGGTACAAACCGATGCAAGTGGTTCTTACGTTGCAATAGCTGAAAGAACTTCAAAAGGAGATGTGGTCAAAAAAGTAAATGTAACCCCCGGAATTGTTTATAACGGCTTAACTGAAATTAAATCGGGATTGAAAAAAGGCGATAGGATTATTACAACTGGTTACCTTGATTTAGAAAACGGGCAGGCAATTAATTTTTAGCCCCACCCTGATCCTCCCCGAAGGGGGAGGGAAGAAGAAAATTTATAAAATGCAAAATATAATTATACAGATAAAATAGTCCTAATCAATTTGCTTTCTTTCTCCCCTCCTTTGGATGGGTTGGGGGAGGCTAAATTTAAAAAATATGAAACATCCATGCTCTATATCGTTCACAACAAGAATATAAATATAATATGGGTGTTCCATTCGAATCAACTATAATATTATTAAATGTTTAACCTAAAAATATTCGAATGAAAACAGAATTTAAAGAATTTAAACCCACGAGCTGGAGTATTGATAATAAAACCAGTATTTATGTGCTTGTAATTATTATTGCCATTTTTGGGTTAATCAATTATATTACAATCCCCAAAGAACAGTTCCCGGAAATTGTCATCCCCAATATCATAGTTTCTACAATATATTCAGGGACTTCTCCTGAAGATATGGAGAACCTTGTAACCCGCCCTTTGGAAAAGAACATCAAATCCATCAACGGGGTAAAAAAGATTACCAGCCGTTCGATCCAGAACTTCTCAATGATCAATGTTGAATTCAATACCGATATTGATGAAAGCGATGCCAAACAAAAAGTTAAAGATGCTGTAGATAAAACCAAGTCGGACAATACATGGCCAGGGAAGGACATAAACAGTGGTCCCGATGTAAATGATATCGAACTTTCTGATATTCCTATTATGTACATTAATGTTTCAGGTAATTTTGATTTGAAAAGGCTTAAAAAATATGCTGATGACCTGAAGGATAAAATTGAGAGTTTTCCTGAAATTACACGGGTTGACCTTGTTGGGTGGACCGTGAAATCCAGGTAAATGTGGATATGTTTAAAATGCAGGCTGCAGGGGTTACTTTTCAAAATATACAAAATGCAATCGCTGCCGAAAACACTACAATTTCTGCAGGGGACATCAGCCTTCAAAACATGAGCCGCAATATCCGTGTAGTTGGTGAGGTTACAAACATTGAACAGATCAAAAACATAATCTTTACAAGTTCAACCGGTGCGATTATTACCCTTAAAGACATTGCTGAAGTAAAGGATAGTTTTCACGACCAGGAAAGTTTTGCACGCTTCAACGGCAAAAATGTAATTACCCTGAACGTGGTCAAGAAAAGCGGTAAAAATTTGCTTGAAGCTTCTGACAAAATAAAGGCGGCAATAACCGAATTTCAGAAGTCAAAATTTCCCAAAGAATTGAAAATACAATTGACAGGCGAGCAAAGCCGTTTTACACGCCGTACATTAACTGAGCTGAACAATACCATTATTATTGGTTTTATTTTGGTAGTTATTGTGCTGATGTTTTTCATGGGTTTGACCAATGCCATTTTCGTCGGGCTTTCAGTTCCTTTATCCATGGCCCTGGCATATATTTTCCTGCCCGAAATCGGGTTTACAATGAACATGCTGGTTATGTTTTCTTTCATTTTCGCGCTTGGCATCGTGGTTGACGATGCAATCGTGGTGATTGAAAACACACACCGGATTTTCAAACTCGAAAAGGGGAATATAGTCAATTCGGCAAAGAAAGCGGCAGGCGAAGTTTTCGCACCCATATTGTCAGGAACTTTAACAACGCTGGCGCCGTTTGTCCCGCTTGCTTTCTGGCCTGGTGTTGTAGGCAGTTTTATGTTTTTCATCCCTATCACCTTAATGATTACGTTATTTGCTTCATTAATTGTGGCTTATATTATCAACCCGGTTTTTGCTGTCGATTTTATGATGCACGATGATGACGAATCGGTTGTTTATCATAGGAAAAAGGTTTATAAAGTAGGCGGGATTATTCTTGGGTTCGCTGGCCTTTTCTATATTTTTTCAGGTTTTAAATTAGGAAGTACTTCTTTAGGAATTGCCAATTTTATTGCATTCATTGCCATTTCGTATATTGGGCACAACCTTTGGATGCATAAAGTACTCGACAATTTTCAGAAAAAAGTAATACCGGCCATGATGGAAGGTTATGACCGCATACTCCGTTGGGCATTAAGGGGAAAAAACCCATATAAATTGCTTTATGGAACACTTGCATTACTTTTTATATCATTTATTGTAACCGGAAAATGGCCGAAAGTTGAATTCTTTCCCACCAACGACCCAAACAATATCCTGGTTTATACAAAACTACCTGTTGGAACGGATGTGAATTATACCGATTCTATTACAAAGGAAATTGAAAAAAGGATCCACAAAGTTTTTGGCGATAACAACCCGGATGTTGAGTCGGTCGTAACAAATGTTGCGCTGGGGGCATCGGATAATAACTTTGACCAGACTACGGTTAATTCTCACCTGTCTAAAGTGAACGTGAACTTTGTAGAGTTTGCATTCCGCAAAACAAAACATACATTGCCTTACATGGATTCAATCCGAAATGCAGTAAAGGATATTCCCGGTGTTCAGATTTCGGTTGACAAGAACCGCATCACCGCCAACTGGAAAACCCATCAACATTGAAGTAAGCGGCGAAGACCTGACTGAACTTGTGAATACGACCAACGATTTTATGCGTTATCTCGAATCGTTAAATATTTCGGGCGTTGAAAAATTTAAGAACGATTTCGAAAAAAACAAACCCGAAATAAAAATTGATATTGACCGTCAGCGTGCTAATCATGAAGGAATTACAACAGCCCAGGCAGGAATGGAGTTACGGACTGCCGTATATGGTTTCGAAGCTTCAAAATACCGCGAAGGCGAAGACCAGTACCCAATCCAGGTGCGATATTTAGAGAATCAGCGTAAAGATATTGACAAACTGATGAACCTTAAAATCACTTATCGGGATATGACCAGCGGATTGGTACGGCAAATCCCGCTTTCATCGGTGGCAAGTACAAAATATCAAAATACGGTCGGCGGCATCAACCGCACCAACCTGAAACGGGTAATTACCATCACTTCTAACGTGAAAAGCGGTTATACGGCAAACGAAATTATTGCAACAATTAAAAAAGCATTGCCGTCTTTTCAGAAACCCGATGCCATTGATATTAAAATTACGGGTGAACAGGAAGACCAGAAAGAATCGAGCATGTTCCTTATGAAAGCCATGCTGTTGTCATTGTTTCTGATCCTTTTCATACTTATTACGCAGTTTAATTCAATTGGCAAAATGGCGATTATATTGTCTGAAGTATTTTTCAGCCTTATAGGCGTACTTTTAGGGTTTACCATTTTCCAATTGCCTTTTTCAATTATCATGACAGGCATGGGTGTAGTGGCGCTTGCCGGAATTGTCGTCAGGAACGGGATACTTTTAGTCGAATTTACCGATGTCATGCGTTCACGAGGGTTGCGTACCCGCGAGGCAATTATACAGGGAGGTAAAACCAGGATCACACCTGTAATTCTTACTGCTACTGCCACAATTCTTGGCCTTATACCGCTGGCAATTGGTTTTAATATTGATTTTATTTCGTTGCTTACACATTTTAACCCGCATATTCATTTTGGCGGCGACAATAAGATGTTTTTCGGCCGCTGGCAAATACAATTATATTTGGATTATCATTTGCTACTTTCCTTACGCTGATATTGATACCTGTTATGTATTACATTGCCTATACAGGTAAACTAAGGTTTACGCGTTTCAGGCATAAAAACAAAGTTGAAACACGCAGGGAACTTTTTGGAGAAGATGGATTAAAAGATTGGTAAAATAAAATTCCAGATTTAATAAAATAAAGAGCCGGTCAGCTAATACGACCGGCTCTTTCGTTAAAGTCATAGTAAGAATATTAAATATTTGCACACTGATTTTAAACAGAGTCTAATAATTATTTACACAAAAATATTCTGTAAATATCTATAATATTTGTTTTTACAGTCTTGATTTTGCTCCGCAAGAAATAAGTTCTTGTATCTTGATTCTATTATCTATATAAATCATGGATTTATATAATTTTACAACAATTTGAAAAGAAGTCTCTTAACAAAACATGATTAAAAAATAAGACATGCCCGGCATATTCGACCATTCCATTCCGCTTGTAATTTTACTTTTGGTACTTCTGTTGGCTGCACGCGTTATGGGAGAAATTATGGAGCGATTGCACCAACCTGCCTTGATTGGGGAAGTATTGGCAGGAATTATACTAGGCCCATCGCTTCTTGGATTGGTAGCACCATCACCTGAACTAAAAGTTATTTCCGACCTGGGGGTTTTCTTACTGGTTATTGTTGCAGGTATGGATGTTCAACCGGAAGATGTCCGCAATTCAATTAAAGGGAAAAGTATATGGATTGCCATTCTTGGTTTTATAGTCCCGATTTTAAGTGGCCTGATAATAGGTTGGGTTTTTCATTTGGATATCATGTTAACTGTTTTTCTTAGTCTCTGTATAGCTATTACTGCACTTCCGGTAAGCATCAGGGTGCTTATGGACCTTGGAAAACTGAACACTGATATAGGCCGGAAAATTATTTCAGCCGCAGTGTTTAACGATATTGTATCATTGCTCGTTTTGGGCATTATCCTCGATATTAAAAGTAACTTCAATAATATTACTGAGATGACTTATTCCGTTGGTATAACTATTATCAAGATTGTATTGCTTGTGATAATTCTGGCAACTGTATATAAATTATTTCAGTTGGCAAGACAAAATGTAGTGTTCGTAAAGAAGAAATTCGAGTTGTTTATTGGTTTCATGCATGGTAAGGAGTCATTGTTTGCAATTGTTATTTTATTCGTTCTTATCTTTGCAAGCCTGACTGAATTGGTTGGGTTGCATTTCGTGGTAGGGGCATTTTTTGCTGCATTGTTTCTAAGTAAAGATATCCTCGGGTTACGAAATTTTGTCAAAGTACGCAACAACACAAATGTCATCACTATGGGTTTTCTGGCACCAATTTTCTTTGCTGGCATTGGTGTGCAGTTTAATTTCGGCGCTATCAATAATTTTATGTTACTTTTAATTGTACTTTTGGCTTCGGTTTTAAGTAAATTGATTGGAGGATATTTTGGAGGCAGGCTTGCAGGCCTGGGTAAATATGAATCAATTGCACTTGGTGTTGGATTAAATTCGAGAGGGATCATAGAACTTGTAATTGCAAATATCGCTTTAAACAATGGGTTCATCGACAGGTCACTATTTTCAATCTTGGTTATTATGGGTTTGTTTACTACTTTGATAAGTCCATACTTTTTAAAAAAATCATTTACATTAATCGATAAAAAAAATCAGCCATGTTCGGTTTAGGAGTAACAATGTCAATTCTTCTAGGGGTTTGCTTAATTGCGGCCTGTGCTTTTGAATTTATAAATGGTTTTCAGGATACTGCAAATTCAGTAGCTACAATAATTTATACAAAAACATTAAAACCGAATTTTGCTGTAATATGGGCAGGATGCTGGAACTTTATAGGTGTATCTGTTGGGGGAATTGCAGTTGCAATGGGAATTGTAAATTTATTGCCATCTGAGGCGCTTATCGATCAGAACATATATCATGCATTGGCTATGATATTTGCTTTAATCCTCACTGCAATACTTTGGAACCTTACTACATGGTATTTTGGTATTCCATGTTCAAGTTCTCATACCATGATAGGGTCTATTTTCGGAGTCGGCGTTGCTTATATGCTGTTACCCGGTGTTAATGCAATTGCGTTAAACTGGTCAAAGGTAAAAGATGTTGGTTTATCGCTTCTTATTTCCCCGGTAATAGGATTTGGACTTGCTTTGGGGGCAATGGCCTTAATGAAAATGATTTTTAAAAACAAAGAGATACTCTTTGAAGATCATTCAAAAAGGAAACATCCACCTTTTGGTATCAGGACATTCCTTATTTTTACCAGTACATTGTTGAGTTTCTCTCATGGCTCTAATGATGGTCAGAAAGGGGTTGGCCTGATTATGATTATACTTATTGCACTTATTCCGGCGAAATTTGCACTCGATCCACACAAAACACCTATATATCTGAGCAATAGGGCCTATCAAATGGAAAATGTAATTGCTAAGATTGATACATCAGGTATTTCGTTTGAAGATAAACTAAGATGTCAGTTGTTAAAAGTAAAATTGAACCATATTCACTTTGCTTTAGATAATGCAAGAAATTTCGATTCGATAAGAGGCAATGTAAATTTTGACGTCAGAAAAGATATTATTACTGTATCGAAAGAGATTAATAATTTGTTAGTGAAAAGTTTCGATGAAGAACCTGTAAAAATTTCTAAACAGGACAAGTACATTTTGAAATCAGGGGTAACCTACCTGAAATCATATACTGAATATTCGCCCTGGTGGGTGATATTAATGGTTTCGCTTTCACTTGGCATAGGAACAATGATAGGCTGGAAAAGGATTGTAGTTACAGTGGGAGAGAAGATTGGGAAAACACCTCTTTCTTATGGACAAGGCGCCAGCGCTAATCTTGTTGCTTCATTTACCATAGGGCTTTCAACTTTATTCGGATTGCCTGTCAGTACAACACATGTATTATCATCGGGTGTTGCAGGTACTATGGTATCTCAAAAAGGATTAAAGAATTTAAGAATGAAAACTGTTAGGAATATTATGATAGCATGGCTATTAACACTGCCTGTAACAATAGTTTTGTCTGGTAGTTTATTTTTATTAATCAGGTGGATAATAGGATAAATGTTGTTTGGTTTGAAATATGTTTAATTAAATAGATTCTAATAAATAATATGTTTGGCCTTAGCTTTGAAATGTCGTTGATACTGATAGTTTGCCTTTTGGCAGCTTGTGTATTTGAGTTTATCAACGGTTTTCACGATACTGCTAATGCGGTAGCAACGGTTATTTATACAAAATCAATGAAACCAATCTGGGCAGTTATTTGGTCGGGCATTTGGAACTTCATAGGGGTTTATATAGGTGGCATAGCAGTTGCAATGGGGATAGTAAACCTTTTGTCCAACACGGTATTAATCGATTCCAATGTTTACATGGCGATAGCAATGATACTTGCCCTGATAATTACTGCTATTATCTGGAACCTGGGGACCTGGTATTTAGGAATTCCCTGTTCAAGTTCTCATACACTTATCGGTTCAATTTTCGGTGTAGGTGTTGCTTTTATGCTTTTGCCAAATAGCGCTTATGTTGCCCTAAACTGGGGAAAAGTCAAAGATGTTGGCCTTTCTCTTATGTTGTCGCCCCTTATTGGTTTTGGCCTTGCCATCGGATTTATGGCTTTGTTTAAAAAATTCATTACCATAGAGTCGTTTTATGAAGACAATCCAAAGAAGAAACATCCACCTCTTGGCGTAAGGGTTACTTTGATTGCAACCAGTACATTACTTAGCTTTTTTCATGGTTCCAATGATGGGCAAAAAGGTGTCGGGTTGATCATGATTATTCTTATTGCCATTGTACCGGCGAAATTTGCACTCGATCCGCATAAAACACCCACTTTTTTGAGTGACAGGGCTTATCAAATGGAAAATGTAATTTCAAAGATTGATACATCGGGTAGTATGTCCGAAGATAAACTCAGGTGCCAGTTAATAAAAGAGAAGTTAAACCTGATTCACATTACAATAAACAATGCTAAAAGTTTCGATTCCATAAAAGGCAATGTAAATTTTGAAATCAGGAAAGATATTTTTACCATATCCAAAGAGGTAAATAATTTATTAACTGTTAAATTAGATAAGGAATCGATAAAAATTTCTGACCAGGACAGGTACACTTTGAAAAAAGGAAGTGCATATTTGAAGGCATATATCGAGTATTCGCCCTGGTGGGTAGTAATGATGATTTCGTTGTCGCTGGGCTTGGGAACAATGATTGGTTGGAAAAGGATCGTAGTTACAGTAGGTGAAAAAATAGGGAAAACCCCGCTCAGTTATGCACAAGGGGCAAGTGCCAACCTGGTTGCCGCTGCAACAATTGGTTTGTCGACCAGTCTGGGTTTACCTGTCAGTACCACCCATGTTTTATCTTCCGGTGTTGCCGGAACGATGGTAGCAAAAAAAGGCATAAAAAACCTCCGGATGAAAACTGTTAAAAACATTCTTATTGCATGGTTAATTACATTGCCTGTAACGATTGTATTGTCAGGTTCTATATTTCTTTTGTTACACTGGTTTATGTCATAAAAGTTTTGATTGAAAGAATAAAATGAAAAAGGGTCAGGAAGTAGGGAAGATTGCAGGGATCAGCTTTACGGGATTAATTGTTACACTTGGGATCGTATATGGTGATATTGGCACATCGCCATTGTACGTAATGAGTGCAATTGCACGTGGAACGACGGTAATTGAACCATATTTCATATTGGGCGCCTTATCCTGCATTATTTGGACGCTCACCATGCAAACAACATTAAAATATGTAATCGTAACATTAAAAGCCGATAACAAGGGCGAAGGCGGCATATTTTCTCTTTTTGCGCTTATTCGCAGAAGAATTCAATGGGCTTACATTTTTGCAATTATTGGTGGGAGCGCTTTGCTTGCCGATGGAATTATTACACCTGCAATTACCGTAGTCTCTGCAGTCGAAGGGCTGACCCTGGTATATCCACTCATTTCAGTGATCCCGATAGTGCTGGTAATTATTACTTTGTTATTTATCATTCAGCAATTCGGCACAAAATTTATAGGAAGCTCATTCGGGCCAATCATGTTTTTTTGGTTTTTAATGCTGGGAATAATCGGTACGTCACAAATAGTCCATGCACCCTATGTTTTAAAGGCAATAAACCCATACTACGCTTATTATTTTCTGTCGCAATATCCGGGAGGCTTTTTGCTACTTGGAGCTGTTTTCCTTTGTACAACAGGCGCTGAAGCATTGTATTCCGATCTCGGCCATTGCGGTTTGAAAAACATCCGGATTACCTGGATTTACGTTAAAATAACTTTAATACTGAATTATCTCGGGCAGGGTGCTTGGTTACTTACCCACCAGTTCAAAGGCGATAACCCTTTCTTTTCGATAATGCCAAAATGGTTTTTAGTACCCGGGATTGCAATAGCAACTGGGGCAGCTGTGATTGCAAGCCAGGCACTTATTAGCGGATCTTTTACTCTTATAAGCGAAGCTATTTCGCTGAACGTCTGGCCAAAAATGAGGAAGGCTTATCCGACAAAAATAAAAGGGCAGGTATATATGCCTGCCGTGAATTGGTTTCTTTTTGTCGGATGTGTATTTGTTATACTGTTTTTCAGGGAATCATCTAAAATGGAAGCGGCTTATGGTTTGTCAATCACTATAACTATGTTAATGACTACAACCTTGCTTATGTTTTACCTGATGATGAAGAAAGTTAGTTCTTACGTCATTGGTTTGTTTATTTTAACCTATATATTTATTGAGGGAGGGTTCCTTATTGCAAACCTTCACAAATTTGCCAATGGCGGTTGGTTTACAATTATGATCGCGACCCTTTTCTTTCTCGTTATGTACAGTTGGTATAATGCCCGCAAGTTGAGGAACAGCTTTTTTGTTTTCGTAAAAATATCAGATTATGTCGATGTATTAACAGCACTAAGCAAAGATAAAAGCGTGCCAAAATATACAACCAACCTCGTATATATTACAAGGGCCAATAACAGAGATGAGATAGAATCGAAGATTATTTACTCAATATTAAATAAACAACCCAAAAGGGCTGACATATATTGGTTCCTTCATGCTGATATACTTGACGAACCCTATACATTCGAGTACGAGGTTACCCATATTGTCCCGGGTACTATTATAAAAATCGATTTTCGTTTGGGATTTAAAGTCGAGCCCCGGATTAACCTTTATTTCAAACAGGTACTCGACGAAATGGAGATGAAAAATGAAATTGACCTTACCAGCCGGTACGAATCGTTACGCAGGTTCAATATCGATAGCGATTTTGTTTTCATTATCATAGACAGGATACCCAATTATGATATTGAATTTTCACCACACGAAAAGTTTATCATGGGCATGTACAAAGTATTTCGTCATGTTGGCATTAGCGAAACGCGGGCTTTTGGGCTCGATACCAGTAACGTGCTTATCGAAAAGGTGCCCTTGACGACCGACACAAGTAACAAACGCATCATTATACGCCGCGAACGTAAAACCGATACCGGATATTCGTCGAGGTAGGGTAGTTTATTAAATTGTAATGTTATTTCGCTTCAGCCAATTTCCTAATACTACCAGTACCCACACCCGCGACCACGATATTGCCTTGTTCCCTGCTAAAAACTGCTTCCAAAGATGGTCAATTGTTACTGCGTCCAAAAAGTTTAAATCCTGCAAAGCCTTTAGATTTTGCTCACAGTAACTACGTAGTTCATTTTTCATCCAGCGTTCCCAGGGAAAAACAAATCCCATTTTGGGACGGTTTATTATTTCATCGGGTAACATCCCTCTTAAAGATTCAACAAGGATCCTTTTGGGTGTTGAAGGGAATTTTACTGAATCAGGGATTTGCAATACATAATCGACCAGGTTAAAATCGAGGAAAGGGACTCGTACTTCCAGGGCATGTGCCATGCTCATTTGGTCGGTATCGCGTAACAGCACATTTTGCAAATAACTGCTTATTTCGGCAATAGATATTTTTGATAACACAGGCAACCTGCCATTTTTCAAGTTTTCATCATGTTCCAGCATGAGTTGGACCCTGTTTTGGGAAATGCTTTTATCAGGCAACAATTGTTTGATTACCGAATCATTCAATACCTGGCGCATCAATGGATAAGTATAGGGTATATCCCACCGGCTTAGTTGCAGCAATTCTTTTACTTTATTCCCCGGGATAGTTTCCTTAATATAGTTTAACGATTTAGAAATTGCCATTCGGGCAGAGGCTGTGTTATTTGCTATATTCTTAAACTTCTCCAGGTAATACATTAGTTTATAATATTTATATCCTGCAAACAGCTCGTCACTTCCCAATCCGCTTAAAGCCATTGAAATACCTTCATCCTTTGTCACTTTAGAAACTACCCATGTGTTAGCCCCGTCCCCACTGGGATGCTGCCATGTCGTCAAGCGCCTCTGGCAATATTTTTAAAAATTCCGATACCGGAATACGGATTTCATGATGATAGGTTTTAAATTTTTTAGCAACAAGTTTTGCAAAAGCCGATTCGCTGTATTCCTCTTCATGAAAGGTAACTGTAAAGGTGTTTATGTGCCTGCAAGATGCTTCGTGCATAAATGCTACAATGGCACTGGAATCAATTCCCCCGGATAAAAATACCCCAGACTTAACATCGGATACGATCCTGCTTTCTACCGATTTAATTAATAAATCGTAAACATCGCGCCTGATTTGTTCCCGGCTTTTTCCAACAGGAGTTAATATGCCTTTGTTAATTCCTAATTTCCAATAACATCGTTGATCAATTTGGATATGATTATTATTCCCTTGTCTTTTTAATTCAAGGCAATAACCAGGCATCAGCATCTTTATGTCCTTTATTATTGTATCAGGGGCATGAACGGTCTGATAGCGAAAAAAATCAATTATTGATTCCTTGTCCACTTTTCGTTCGACCAAACCAGATGCAAGCAGCGACCTGACTTCTGAGGCAAAAAGAAACATATTGTCAGAAACCACATAATATAATGGCTTTATTCCTAAACGGTCGCGGGCCACGAACAATTCTTCCAGGCGCGTATCCCAAATTGCAAAAGCAAACATGCCATTGAAATATTGAATACACTCTTTACCCCATTGGGAATAGGCAGCCAGGATAACTTCAGAATCGGAGTTGGATTTATAAGGATAATCGGATAATTGCTGCTTCAGTTCTTTAAAATTATATATTTCGCCATTATATACCAGAACATATCGGCCATCGGCACTAACCATAGGCTGGCGGCCGGCATCAGAAAGGTCGATAATCGAAAGCCTGCGGTGCCCCAATACTGCATTTGCATCGCCCCATGTGCCTTCATTATCAGGGCCACGGTGTTCCATGGTTTTCTTCATTTGTTCAACAGGGTTGGTGTATTGTTGTGCACGATTATAGAATACTATACCACAGATACCGCACATAATAATGAATAATTTATCTGATACAAAGCTACTTAATTAATTTATTACGTTAGTAATATTTTATCTAAAAAAGTTTAAAAATTGTCGGTTATTTTGGCGCATGACTATGCACAAAAGACATGGTTTATAAGTGTATTAAAAATAACTTTATATTAGTTATATGTTAGCTAAAATATGTCATTTATTTTTTAACCTTATCCCAAATCCTTCTCTAAATGGAGTATGGCTATGCACACATCTTTATATTTCGTCCCTACGGGACTTGGAAGGTGCATGGAAATTATACTCCTACAAATATACTGCCCCATCGGGGCAGGAAATTGGATGAATGAGGACACTTCTGAACGATTACGCAAACTACTTGTCGCTGATTGGCGATACCATCGAAGACATTGAAGAAAAAATAATGTACAAAGAGTCGTTCCGCTCGCTTTTTGTAAACGACCAAAGCCCGATATACAAAGATATTTTGCCCGATAATAAGAAAAGCCCTTACATTCCTGTATCGGATTACATCAATTTGTATTCCGATGCGTATGCTTCAACCGGGGGCATTGTGGCATTTCAATTGGATTCTACCGATTTGGGCTTTATTGTCCGCGACATGGAAAAAGATTACAGGTTTACCTGTATTGTACAAGTCAACAAATCGTTTAAAGGAAATTATCTCGGGAAAAGAAAAATCAGTTTTCAAATAAGGCTGGCGCTCAAAATTACATTCGATTACGCGAACACGGTTTTCAAGAACTTCAGGATAGTATGTATCGACCTTAACATGCCTAAAAAGACCGAAGTCAATGAACCCCTTACGTTTACTGATTTGCAAAAGCACAAGGCTGCGCCTAAAAAGGCTGAACCGGCTGCGCCTAAGACTGCCAAAGAAACCCAGCCGCCGGCAGAGGCCTGAAAATTCATTTGATGCTGGATGCAGGTGCAATGATGGGGATGGGCAGGATCGGCGATGGAAATATCGACCAGCTTACTATGGGCAATGCCAGTCATGTTTGGCAAACCAAACCCAACTTAAGTTATACTGCTTTTTTACAATATACTTATATGGTTTCCCAACGGCTTGGATTAAGCTTAGGGATCGGGTATTCGTCCATAAGCACAAAATTTTCACTAAATAGTACAAGTTATGCAGACTCAATTTTTAGCGATACCCGAAATGATAACGATATAAATGGTGAAAAATTTTACAGGCAGCTTAAAGCAGATTACTATTCTACGGTTTCCATCAAATTTATTAACATACCAATAAGTGTGTTATATAACTTCAATATTTCTAAAAAATTAAAGGCTTTCATCAAACCGGGTGTTAATATAAGGTTGGTCAGAAAAGCTACCTCAGTAACAAACGGGTATATCAAAAATACCGGATATTATCCAAGCCATAAAAGACTATTATTTCAAAACATATATTGGCCAGAACTCACTGGTTTTGGGTTCTTTGACGATACAGTAAAAAACAAAACTTATGATATTAAGCCCTTACTCAGCAGCATAGTCTTCAGCCTGAACACTTCGGCCGGGGTAAGCTTGGATTTAAGCAGGCATACATCGCTCGCGCTTTCGGGCTATTTTCAATATAAACTGAACGACTTGGTGAAAAACCAAAGCGATTATAAGGATGTATTTGCCAGAACTGCAACAGATCCCCTGACAATCCAAAATCATGTGTTCAAACACCAGCCTACTAAAATTTTTATATATGGAATGGCTATTGAATTCATTCTTAAGTTTTAACTTGCAAACAATTTAGTGGATTTTTGTGTCCTGGTGTTTTGGTAGCAATTAGAAATTGTCAGAACATATGCATATTTTATTGGCGAAGTCCTAATTTATAAAAATAATTGCTATGAATAAACATTACTACCTGAGACTTGTGGTTGTTTTGATGATGTTTCTTTCGTCTCCATGTATTTTTTCGCAGGACACAACATCGAAAGACCAATCGGTATTGTTCGACCAGATAACCTTATCGGATAAGGACAAATCTGTTTTTAAAGAATAAACAAGGCAAAAAGTTGAAGAGTTCCAGCAATATATTGTTACCATTGGCAATAAAAGCGAGCCGATAGAACTGCGCAATATGGCCGAAAGGGAAGCGCTGAAACTTTTTTATAAAGGCGCAACGATTGAAATTTCGAGATTGCTCGAAAGCAGCAAGTCCGAAATTATTGCACGTCCGGTGGAGAAATACCTGGCCAGGTTGAAATCGCTGCCTTATACAAAAGTCATTATTAAATATTACGATATAGCGTACATCTCCGATTTTATCAAAGTCCCCGATGGCAGGTATTATTCCACGGCAACCATTATCCAGCAGTTCACGGGCTTTAATGGCGATAAAGTACAATATTCCGATATTACAAAGAAGGAAAAGCAATACGATAATTCTAACCAGTAAAGATAACCGTGATGAAACACATGCAAAGCGGGAAGTAGACGCGGAAGTTGCCGCCCGCCTTGCCCAACTCGACTACCTTCACCCTTCCCAGAAACGACCTCAGAAACGACCGAATCGGAGCAGCCGCTAAATGAAACCCATGCGAACGTACAAGGACACGAACGAACTAACCGGCACGACCGCCGAACTCGCCATAATCGAAAAGGTCCGCGCGGAGTTTCAAGCGGAATGGCTTTTGCAGAAGGCACGCCGGACCCGTATCGCACGGGCCGCCAAGAAGCGGGCTTGACTTCTTGCCGGCACATGGTATGATTGATTAACAACAGGGATCTTGCCT
>CAVSGB010000325.1:0-4470 GCA_963726845.1 uncultured Bacteroidota bacterium
AATTAAATATAATAAAAAATTAAAAACGATTAAAACAAAAACTCAAGAATTAATATAAAATGAAAACATTATCAGATATTGGATTGGTAGGACTGGCCGTTATGGGCAAAACCTTGTATTAAATATGGAAAGTAAAGGGTTTACTGCAACCGTTTACAACAGGACAGTAGACAAGGTGGATGCTTTTCTTTCAGGCAGGGCGAAAGGGAAAAATATCAGGGGCGCACATTCAATTGAAGAATTGGTAAAATCGCTCGAGCGCCCACGAAAAATAATGCTGATGGTAAAAGCTGGTAAACCGGTTGATGATTTTATCGAACTTTTAATACCTCATCTCGAAAAAGGGGATATAATTATTGATGGTGGCAATTCGCATTTTCCTGATACAAACAGGCGTACAGCTTATGTCGAGAGCAAAGGCTTGCTGTATATCGGCACAGGTGTGTCAGGTGGCGAAGAAGGCGCACTTCTTGGCCCATCTATAATGCCTGGAGGTCAAAAGCAGCATGGCAAGCTGTCAGGCCAATTTTCCAGGCAATAGCTGCAAAAGTCAGCGATGGGGTTCCTTGTTGCGATTGGGTTGGCGAAAATGGAGCAGGTCATTTTGTAAAAATGGTACACAACGGTATTGAATATGGCGACATGCAACTAATATGTGAAGCATACCAAATTATGCGCGATTTATTGGGCATGAGCGCTGAAGAAATGCACAACGTTTTTAAACAATGGAACGAAGGTGACCTTGGTAGTTATTTAATAGAAATAACAGGAAATATCCTTGAGGTGAAAGATACTGACGGGGAACCATTAATAGATAAGATACTTGACACAGCGGGCAAAAAGGTACCGGCAAATGAACCGGAGTTGCAGCCTTGGATTTGGGAATACCACTGACACTTATTGGTGAAGCAGTATTTTCACGCTGCCTCTCTGCAATCAAGGAGGAACGCGTGGTTGCATCGAAAGTAATTTCAGGCCCTAAGCCATCATTTACAGGCGATAGAGTACAATTTATAAATTTTTTGAAAGAAGCATTGTATGCATCTAAGATTGTTTCGTATGCGCAGGGGTACACGCTAATGCGCGCTGCAGCCGAAGAATACAAATGGGAATTAAACTACGGTGGCATTGCCCTTATGTGGCGTGGTGGCTGTATTATTCGTTCCGTGTTTTTAGGGAGAATTAAAGATGCGTTCGATAATAACCAAAAGTTAACTAATCTTTTGCTCGATCCGTTCTTCAATGAAAAAATAGATAAGGCTCAACACGGGTGGCGACAGGTAGTTGCAACTGCACAACTGAATGGTATTCCAGTCCCTTCAATTTCAGCCGCTTTGAATTATTTCGACGGATATCGAACTGAATTTTTACCAGCAAATCTTTTACAGGCACAACGTGATTATTTTGGTGCTCATACCTACGAAAGAACAGACAAACCCCGCGGCCAGTTTTTTCATACTAATTGGACAGGTAGAGGTGGAGCAACAGCTTCCACTACATACTCTGTGTAGTAATCAAGAACCAGAAAATAAACTAAATGGAAGCCCTTAAAAAAATTCAAATTGGAAACTATAGATGGATAATAGCATTTCTTTTATTATTTTCAACCACTATAAACTACATGAACCGGCAAGTAATAAGCTACTTAAAACCATTTTTCTGTTCTCCTGTTGAATTGGGAGGTTTCGGTTGGACAAATACTGACTTTTCTTATGTAACATCTTTCTTTACTGCTTTTTATGCAGTAATAACAATATTTGCAGGTTGGATAATTGATAAAATTGGAACCAAACTTGGCCTTGCCTTGTCTTTGATTGTCTGGTCAATATTTGGTATTGCTAACGCTATTGCTGGGGCTACTGTTGCGATGCATGTTTTTATTCGTAGTCTTTTTGCAGTAGGTGAGGCAGGTAACTTTCCGGCATCCAATAAAACTGTTGCCGAATGGTTTCCTAAAAAGGAAAGGGCTCTGGCAATTGGAATTTTCAACAGTGGTTCGAACATTGGCGCCATGATCTCTGCATTGCTCGTGCCTTACTGCTTGGTTACTTTTGGAACATCACTTGGATGGAAAATGTCATTTATAATTACTGGTGCTGTCGGATTTATCTGGCTTATTTTCTGGTTTTGGCTCTATGATTCTCCTTCGAAACAAAAACGATTGTCTAAAAGTGAATTTAATTATATCAATGCAGATGAGAATGGATTTCTGGATCAAGCCGAAAATAATATTAAAGTTTCATGGTTGAGGTTATTCTGTTACAGGCAAACATGGTCGTTTTTTTTTGGAAAATTCATGACTGATGGCATTTGGTGGTTCTACCTTTTCTGGCTTCCCGATTACCTATTAAACAATTTGGAATGACTACCAATGAAGTGAAATGGCCAACATTTATAGTTTATGGAGTTGCTATCGCTGGAAGTGTTTTCGGAGGAAGCATTCCATTCTTCCTTATTAAGAAAGGCATGAAGGTATATAAAGCCCGAATGACTGCAATGTTATGTATTGCATTTCTTCCATTAACAGTTTTGTTTACGCAGTATTTTGGAAATGCAGGACAATTTGGACATTCTGCAGTTATCTTTTCTGTAGCGATCATTTGTATTGGCGCTGCAGCGCATCAGGCATGGTCTGCAAATTTGTTCTCAACGGTTTCTGATATGTTTCCTAAAAAAGCAGTAGGCTCAATTACTGGGATTGGTACTATGGCCGGGGGAATTGGTGGAGTTGCAATACAGCTTTTAGCAGGGAGACTTACTGATATTTATGCACAAACTCCAAAAATAGCATATTATAGTATGTTTATCATCTGCGGCCTATCTTATCTTATTGCATGGACCATAATGAAATTATTTGTACCCAGACATAACCCAATTACTGATTTATAAGAATTAATATTAAAAACATGCAAACCCGATATTATATTCGAAATGCTTCCCATCCATTGGATTTTAAAAACTACGACACTCAACGTTTAAGAAGTGAATTTCTAGTGAAGGATTTGTTTGCAAAAGATTGCATAACCCTTATCTATTCAGAATATGATAGGTTTATCGTTGGTGGAGTTTATCCAGATTCAAAAAGTGTGCAGCTTGAAACTATTGATCCATTGAAGTCATCATTTTTTCTTGAAAGACGTGAACTGGGAATAATAAATATTGGTGGGAAAGCCATTATTAAAGCAGATGGTGAAGTTTTTGAATTGGGATATAAAGAAGCGCTTTATATCGGCCGAGGTAAACAGGAAGTTATCTTTGAAAGCGTTGATTTATCTGCTCCTGCAAAGCTTTATTTAAATTCAGCTCCTGCTCATTTAGGATACCCTACAAAAAAAGTAACTATTGCTGAAGCCGATTCGTTTGAAGCAGGCTCTCTTGAGGCTTCAAACGTCCGGCATATTAATAGGCTTATTATAAATACAATTGTGAAAACATGTCAAATACAAATGGGGTTAACTGAGTTTCAGCCAGGTAGTGTTTGGAATACAATGCCTCCACATACACACAATCGCCGGATGGAAACATATTTCTATTTTGAAATACCACAGGGCCAGGCAGTTTGTCATTTTATGGGGCAACCTCAGGAAACTAGACACATTTGGATGCAAAACGAAGAAGCCGTCATTTCTCCCAACTGGTCAATTCATTCGGGCGTTGGCACTTCAAAATATGCTTTCATTTGGGGAATGGCTGGTGAAAATCTCGATTATGGAGACATGGATGTTTGTCAGCCTTGTGATTTAAAATAATTTATTTTTTGATCTCATGCTTACTGCAAAATACTTTAAATAAAAATCACTAAACCCAAACCCGGTTATAAAAAGCAAAATAAAATTAAAAACAAATATATGGCACTTGATATATTCGATTTAAATGGGAAAACTGCACTTGTGACTGGTGGAACACATGGTTCTTGGAATGGCAATGGCTAAAGGCCTTGCTAAAGCCGGTGCAAAAATTATTATTAACGATATTTATAGTGAAAAGATTGAAAATGCAATTAAAGAATATGCCCGAGATGGCATAAAAGTAAGAGGTTATCTTTTCGATGTTACCAAGGAGGAACAAGTAATTACCTATATTGCAAAAATAGAAGAAGAGGTTGCGCCAATCGATATACTCGTTAACAATGCAGGAATAATTAAGAGGATACCGATGCTTGAGATGGAAGTAGCAGATTTTCGTCAGGTTATAGATATTGACCTGGTAGCGCCGTTTATAGTAGCAAAGCATGTTGTGCAAAGCATGATTAAGCATAAATCTGGTGGTAAAATAATTAACATTTGTTCTATGATGAGCGAGCTCGGGCGTGATACCGTATCAGCCTATGCAGCCGCCAAGGGTGGATTAAAAATGCTCACAAGAAATATGGCTACAGAATGGGCTAAATTTAATATTCAGTCAAATGGAATCGGGCCTGGATACTTTAGCAATACAGGAACTGAACCAAAAGCAAAAAAAAAAAACAAT
>CAVSGB010000326.1:0-41991 GCA_963726845.1 uncultured Bacteroidota bacterium
CTTTATAGCAGAACTTGAGGCTGAAGGAGCAAGCACGCCTGCTGGCTGGCCACCAGGGAGCAGGAGCGGATGAAGATCGGCAAGGACCTGCATGACGGTGTGGGGCAATACATGGCTGCCATCAAACTCCAGCTGGGCATGCTGATCAATAAGATCGGGAACATAAAGAGGCACCATCGAAAGCGATGTCCGGCAGACGCTCCGGATCACGGAAGTCAGCGATCGAGGAAATTCGCGGCGTGATCATGAACGTGCTCCCGACCAGGCTGGATGACATGGCCTGAATGATGCCATCACGCAAACTGGCAAACGACATTGAATCGTCGGGCAGTCTGTTGATCAGCCTGCGATTACCCGAAACAATGCCTGCATGGGAAAGGCGGTCGAACTCAATATCTACCGTATCATTCAAGAGAGCCTGACCAACATCATCAAACACGCCCAGGCCACCCGGGTGGATCTGGTCAGGCCAAAGAACGTCATTCAAAAAGTTTCGCCTTTTCCATTGTCGATGACGGTAAGGGCTTTGATCCCAGGCATCGGCAGTGGCCGGATCGGGTTGCCATCCATGCGTGAACGGGCTGCGATGTCGGAGGCAGTTTGGAAGTGAAAAGCACTGCCGGCACTGGAACGTCGGTGAACTCTGGAGGTGCCTCTTGAAAAGATAAGGATCTTGATAGCTGATGATCACCAGATACTCAGGGAGTCGCTCGTGGCCTACCTGGAGCAGAAAGACACCTTCGAAGTGGTTGGCGAGGCGGCAAACGGGCATGAAGCGCTGCGGGAATCCATCCGCTTGTGCCTGATGTCCTGATCCTGGACATTTCCCTGCCTCTGTTAAACGGGTCTGGACGTGGCGGCCCAACTGAAAAACCAGGTTCCGACGCATCAAGGTGATCATCCTGACGATGCACAGAATGAGGAATTCATCAAGCAGGCTTTCCAGTCAGGCGTCGCGGCCTACCTGTTGAAGGAAAACGCTCTGGAGGAACTGCTCAAGGCGATCGAGGTGGTGGTCCAGGGGCGCATCTATATCTCCGATAAAATATCCTCAATCGTCATTTCCGGTTTTTTATCCAGCCAGAGCGGCGACAAACAGGCTCGAGACGGACCGGATATCGGCAGCGCGAACGAGAGGTGCTGCAGCTGCTGGCAGAAGGATATTCCAACAAGGAGATCGCCGATAAATTGAATCTGAGCCTGAAAACTGTCGAGACCCACCGGTTTAATATCATGCGAAAAGCTGGGCTTGCACAGCATAGCCGATATCGTACTCTACGCAGTGCGCAACCATATCATCGAGGCCTAACAGGCTCCCGCCATCCAAGCTCCACGGATACGGCAGAAACCGGCCACCGCTAAGGTCGTCCCCCGACCTCCCCGATCGCTATCCCACACCCGATACGGGTGAATACCAGCAATTATACGGTCATCACCGGATATGAAATTAACGCTTGCGCGCCCTAGTATTAGAGATGAGCCAATCTAAACTCAAAAGGAGGGCGCATCATGGTTAATTCCGGTGATACTGCATACGTCTTGATCAGCGCCGCGCTAGTCCTACTCATGACCCCGGGCCTCGCATTCTTTTACGGCGGGTCTGGTCAGGAGCAAGAACGTCCTGACCATCATGATGCACAGCTTCATCTCGATGGGCGTGGTAACCATCATCTGGTTCACGGTCGGCTTCAGCCTCGTGTTTGGGCCAGATTTCCACGGCATCATTGGAAATTTGCAATACGCCTTTCTCAACGGGGTGGGTATCAGCCCCCAATCCTGCATTCGGCCCCACCATTCCCTTTCTTGCCTTCTTCTGTTTTCAACTGATGTTGCCATCATCACCCGGCCCTGATCACGCGGCGCTTTTGCTGATCGGGTCAGCTTCAAAGGCTACCTGTTTTTCTGATCGTCTGGAGCTTCCTGGTCTATATTCCACTTGCTCATTGGATCTGGGGCGGAGGCTTCCTGTCTCAAATGGGCGTGGTGGATTTCGCCGGCGGCCTGGTCGTCCATCTGAGTGCCGGCATTGCGGCGCTGGCCTCGGTTTTTGTGGTCGGCAAGAGGATCATCCAGCCCGGGGAGGATCTGCGGCCGCATAACATTCCCTTTGTAGCCCTGGGTACCGGCTTATTGTGGTTTGGCTGGTTCGGTTTCAACAGCGGCAGCGCTCTGGCGGCCAATGGTGTGGCCACCTTTGCCTTCGTCAACACCAATATCGCCGCTTCGGTGGCCATGCTGGCCTGGTTCCTGATTGCCTGGGCGTGTGAAAAAAAGCCCAGTTTCGTGGCGGCTTGACCGGAGCAGTGGCCGGCCTGGCCACGATCACCCCCGCCGCCGGGTTTGTCCAGCCCTGGGGAGCCTTTCTGATCGGCCTTCTGGCCGCAGTCATATGCTATGTGGCGGTGGTGTTGAAAAACAAGCGCCACTGGGACGATGCCCTCGATGTTAGGGGCGTCCACGGAGTCGGAGGCGCGCGGAACAATCTGCGTGGGGCTGTTTGCCGTCGCCGCCGTCAACGGCATCAGCGGCCTGTGCGCAGGAGAATTATCATCAGTTCCTGGTGCAGCTCCTCGGCGTAGTTGTGACCGGGGTCTATTCCTTTGTCGTGACCTACGTCGCCTTGAAAGTGGTCAATATCTTCACCCGGGTTCGGGTGACGAACAGGAAGAGATCGAGGGATTGGACATCCACCTGCACGGGGAGATCGCCTACATTTTCGAGGGCATGATATAAAATAAAAAATAAAAAAATTTTGCGAAAGTGAGTCCAGGAACGGCGATCTAAGAGTAAAAGACTGAAGGGCTCATAAAGTGGGAGCCTTCGGAGAGGCAACGGCTTAAAATATTCAAGAAATCACGCCGTCACATGGTGTGGCCTTTTGAGCTGATGGCCTCTATTCCGCTGTGAGGACGCCGCTTGAATACGATAGTTTTTGCAGCGGAATCATCGTCGTTCCCTGGTAGCTCAACGGTAGAGCGTCCGGCTGTTAACCGGAATGTTGTAGGTTCGAATCCTACCCGGGGAGCCAGGGGCCCATAGCTCAACGGCAGAGCGCTCGGCTCATAACCGATTGGTTCCAGGTTCGAATCCTGGCGGGCCCACCAGGAGAGAATAAAGCACTCCAGTGTTCGGAGTGCTTTTGTTTTTGCCCGTTTGACCACAATTGAAAAGCTCCTGCCAATACCTGGTTTTCCCAATCCACTCGTCTTTCCGTTTCAGAATAACATCCCGGAAATATTCTCGTTGATTCTCATGCCCCTTCAGCTGCTCCGGAAATTCTAGGCCTTTTTCGAGGGCATTAGCCAGTGTTTACCCCGGTGCCAGGATCCCTGCCAGGCTTACACGTGGTTCGCCAACGCCAATCCCAGCCGGGTATCAGGGCCTGACGCCATAGCGGCATGTTTGCTTTTTGCAACAACAAGAACCCACACTGTTCAAGCGCCGTGGTAAAAGATAGCATATCCATGGTTGACGTGAAAGTTGGGGAGTGGATAGAGGGGAATTATGTTCGGGGACGAATATTTTTACTATGGACTACAAGGTGAGTCAAGCTCTAGGAATATTACCCCAAGGGATAGGGCTGAGGATCGGCATCTAGAGGGGAATTCTGCTGCTCACCGGAAGGCCAGTATGGTGGGGACAACCCACCAATAAAAAGGGGGAACTGAGATGAAAACAAAAATAACCATACCGGAATTGCTGCAGCTAAAGAGAGAAGGCAAGAAATTTAAAATGATCACTGTTTATGATTATCCTCTAGCATTAACAGTGGATAAGTCTTCGACGGAATTAATATTGGTGGGAGACTCGCTGGGGATGGTTATACAGGGCTTTGACAGTACGATCCCGGTCAATATCGAGGACATGATCTACATCTATGTCAAAGCCGTGAAAAGAGGCACTCCCAACACCTTTATTGTAGGAGATATGTCCTTTCTTTCTTATCAAGAAAGTAGTGAAAAAGCAATACATAATGCAGGTATGCTGCTAAAGGCCGGAGCCGATTGCGTAAAATTGGAAGGGATGAATATCGCTAACCGTATTAAGGATGTAGTCAATGCGGGCATACCGACAATGGCACATATCGGGCTCACTCCAACAGTGGCGATGATGGGTGGATTTAAAAAACCGATGGACATCCATTAATGCGAAGAGAATGTTAGAAGAAGCGGCAATCCTTGAGGCAGCTGGCGTATTTGCTATTGTGTTGGAATGTATTCCGGCACTTCTCGCTAAATTGATTGCGTGATGAGCGGATCAAAATTCCTACAATAGGATGTGGCGCTTGCCCCTTTACCACAGCCCAATCTCTTAACGCATACGATCTGCTGGGAATTTTTGATAAGTTTATACCCAAGTTTGTTAAACAGTATGACCAAATGGGCAAGCGAATGACCGAGGTTTTCGATACCTGGTGCCAAGAGGTTGATGCTGGCACATACCCGGAAGAGAAGCACGGCTTTAAAATGGATGATGCCGTATACAGCCAGCTTCTCAAGCAATGACAGGAAGGCCGCCGGGAGGATCACCCAGGCGCTGGTGCTGATCACCCAGGGATCTACTGCCCGCCCTTGACGCTGCCCGGTATTTGACGTATACTTCAGAAGTATCATTTCAGATGCGTGTGTCAGAAATGGTGATCAATGGGGATTTAGCTCAGCTGGTTAGAGCGCACGGATACAAAACCATACCCCAATTTAGTTTTGTTAAAAAGGGTGGATTTCGGATCGCTTGCTAAAAATAAAAATGTAAGCTAAAATAATTCTGCGGGGATTTAGCTCAGCCGGTTTAGAGCGCAGGTCTCACATACCTGAGGTCGGGGGTTCGAACCCCTCAATCCCCACCATAAAATGAACCATCTAACCACCTTTTGTTTAGGGTCATTTTGGCAACCTTCAGTAAATGACGAAATAAATATTCTTAAATTAAAGATATCTGAAGCCGAAATAAACAAAATTTTTCATTATGCTGTATCATCATACGACCAGGAAAGCAATACGATAACTGATAGTGACCTGGAGAATAGTAAAAAAGTTATCACTTTTTCCAGCGTGCTAAATCACGGAACATTCCCTTTGGCTCCCATTTTAAAGGAATTACTTGAAATAGGACAAAAAGAAATGAACAATCCTATTGAAATCGAATTTGCCGTTGATCTTGAAAACATGCCTGGAAGGGCCAGGAACTTTCTACTTTCTTCAAATAAGGCCGATCGTGGAAAACGACCAAAGTATTTCAATCGATATTGAAGATAATATTCTTGAAGAGACAATCGTTTTGTCTAAATCTGCCCTCGGAAATGGAATAATAAAAGATATCATTGATTTTGTCTATGTTATGCCACAAAAATTCAAATCGTCTGATACTAAAAATATTGCTGATGAAATAGAAAAAATAAATGTCATGATGCGAAATGAAAAACGTAATTATATACTTGCAGGCCCGGGTCGCTGGGGCTCGGCAGATCCATGGCTCGGGATCCCGGTTAAATGGTCACAAATTACCGAAGCGCGGGTGATAATCGAAGCTGGCCTTGAAAATTATAGGATCGATCCAAGCCAGGGAACACATTTCTTCCAAAACCTGACATCCTTCAGGGTAGGTTATATGACAGTCAACCCATACATTAATGAAGGTTTTTATAATTTGGAATTTCTTGACAAACAACTATCTGTTTTCGAAGGAAAATATTTAAGGGCAATAAGGTTTGAAAAACCTTTGATTATTAAGCTGGATGGAAGACAAAATATAGGTGTTATTTTAAAAAATATATAATTGTTTTAGAACAGATTATTTTAGAATGATAATTGAATAAGCTTGCCCTGTAAGGGCAAAAGCAGAAACATGGGGCAAAGCCCTATGAAAAAGGAAAAGCAATAAACTGCCCTGAACCGAACCGCCCTTTGGCAGTGAGCTCACTGAAGGTAAAGGGCATAAGCTAATAATTATGGCACAATTATCATAAAAAGAAAACATTTCAAGACGAATTCAGGGCATTCCTTAAAAAATGCAAAGTGAAATATAATGAAGAGTATGTTTGGGATTAGGCTTGCGCCCTTATAGGGCTTAAGACTATTGACCATTTTAAGTCATAGGGCGTTGCCCAATGTTGTTGCTAAACCCTTTCAGGGTAATTATTTTGATAAAAAATATTAATTATATAAATGGAAACTATTTAAAAAGTGAAAGAATATGAATGTTGAAAAAATTATGACCGGACTAATCCAGAACCATCCCGGTGAAATCGAATATCACCAGGCAGTACATGAGGTTTTGGTTTCAATTGAAGATGTTTACAACAACAATCCTCATTTCGAATCAGTCAGTTTAATTGAACGGCTTATTGAGCCTGACCGGGTTTTGATTTTTAAAGTCCCCTGGACAGATGATGAAGGATCGGTTCATGTCAACCGGGGCTATCGTATCCAGTTCAACAATGCAATCGGGCCATATAAAGGTGGTTTGCGGTTTCACCCGAGTGTCAATTTAAGTATCCTTAAATTCCTTGGCTTCGAACAAATATTTAAGAATAGCCTTACATCGCTTGCCATGGGAAGGCGCTAAAGGTGGATCGGATTTTAATCCAAAAGGCAAATCGAATGTGGAAATTATGCGGTTCTGTCAATCGTTCATGTTAGAGCTTTGGCGCATGATCGGGCCTGAAACCGATGTGCCGGCAGGCGATATAGGGGTTGGAGGCCGCGAAATAGGCTATTTATATGGCATGTATAAAAAATTGACCCATGAACACGATGGTGTCCTTACCGGAAAAGGGATAAATTGGGGCGGTTCATTGATAAGGCCTGAGGCCACCGGCTTTGGTGTTGTTTATTATACCAATGAAATGCTGGCGACAATTGGTCAAAATATTAATGGGAAAACTGTTACTGTATCTGGTTTTGGAAATGTTGCCTGGGGAGCTGTAAAGAAAGCTGCAGAAATGGGTGCCAAAGTTGTTACACTTTCAGGTCCGGATGGCTATATTTTCGATCCGGATGGTATTTCAGGAAACAAAATCGACTTTATGCTTGAATTGCGTTCCAGTAATGAAGATATTGTAGAACCTTATGCCAAAGAATTTTCTTCCGCGAAATTCGTACCGGGGAAGCACCCCTGGGAGGTTAAATGTGATATCGCTTTGCCTTGCGCTACCCAAAACGAATTAGAAGCTAATGATGCTGAAGCCCTCATTAAAAATGGGTGTATTTGCGTTTGTGAAGGTGCAAACATGCCTTGTACGCCGGAGGCAATACATCTTTTTCAGACAAAGAAGCTTTTATATTCTCCTGGAAAAGCTGCCAATGCAGGCGGAGTTGCTACCAGCGGCCTTGAAATGGCACAAAACTCGATGAAACTTAACTGGCCTAAAGAAGAAGTTGACCAACGGTTGCACCAGATTATGAAAAATATCCACGAATCGTGCGTTAAATATGGAAAACAAGCTGACGGGTACGTCGATTATGTGAAAGGGGCAAATATTGCAGGCTTCCTCAAAGTTGCCAATGCCATGATCAGACCAGGGAGTGGTGTAATCAGAAAATCGGAACAAAGAACAAAGAGCAAGGAACAAGGAACAAAGAGCAAAGAATAAGGAGCAAATAGCAGGGAATTAGGAACAAGGAGCAAAGAGAACAGATCAGGAAAACTGGGAAATATTTTTTTTACTTTATGTCGGTTTCTGTTTTCATTTTTTCAGAATTCGGTCTCCGTTTCCCTTTCTCCTGTCTCTTGACTCCTGAATTTATTTTCCTGTCTCCTGACTCCGGTTTCCTGACTCCGGTCTTCATTTTTCCGTCTCCTGACTCCGGTCTCCTGTCTCCGTTTTCTGTTCTCCGGTCAACGTTTTCAGGTCTCGTAAAGTATCGCACGTAAAAAATGTCGATTCCTTTAAATTAGAAAGTTGAGTTTTTGTATCCGTTTCAAATTCTTTTAATTTATTTTTATCTTCATCGGGCAACTGAATAGAATCCGGATTGCATTCATAATAAGTTGTCGGGATAACATAGAATTGATATTTATTATTTAGCATTCCCCTGAAAACCCAATAAGGCAAATAATTGCAATCAATTGCCCTGGTTTTGTCCTTCTTTTCCAACGTCAGGCTAAACATAGAGCCGCCATCACGATAGCGATTACGCTGGTTCGAAAAGAAATTGCCCATCGAGTAAAATATCGGGACTACATGGCTTGAATCGGCCGTATCCGGGCGAAACAACTCGAATGTTTGTATCACATGCGGATGAGAGCCTATAATCGCGTTACAACCATGCATGGCCATAAACCGTGCGAGCCCGCTTTGTTCTTTGTTTGGCTTTCGCTCATACTCCATGCCCCAGTGCATGATTGCTATTTTATAATCAACCTTCATCGAATCGGCTTTAGCAAGATCCGAAAGGATAATCTTTTTATCAATATAATTTACAATGTTTGGCTTCTCTGTAAGTATGCCATTTGTACCATAAGTATAGTTTAAAAAAGCGATCCGAAAACCTTTTTTTTCAATGATGAATGGATATTGACTGACTCTTTCAACTGAATCGCGATATTCGCCCAAATGTAAAATTTTCAGTGAATCGAGTTTGGAAAGTGTGCGATAAAGTCCCTTCTTTCCCCTGTCGTAACAATGATTGTTGGCTAAAGCCAGAATATCAAAACCGGCATCAGCTATATCCCTTGCCAAACCATCGGGACTTGAAAAAGTCGGATACCCGACATAAGGCTTACCTCCCAGGGTAACTTCAAAATTGGCAATGGCAATATCTGCAGAATCAATAAATGGTTTGATAAACCTGAAACAAGGTTTATAATTATAATCGCCGTCTGAAGAATCAAAAGCAGCATTATATTGCGGCCCGTGGCCCATCATGTCGCCTGCAAAAACAATTGTCAAACGCGAGCTGTCACCTGAATGTTGTGAAAAAAGAAAACCTGCTTGTAATAAAAACAGGCAGGTAAAAAATGTCAATTTTTTCACGAGAATATATTTAATTTAAACATTTAATAAACTTAAGTTGATTCTCATGAACCCCGAAGGGCTCACCGAAGGTAAACATCCATATAATATTAATATCCTTGTTGTGAACTCAAGTGCATGGATGTTTCATTTATCCAAAATCCTTTATTTTCCTGCAAAGATAGTATTTAGTAATCTACTGCGGCAGTTTAAAAATCAATACAAATTAATTTGACTGAACGAAATTGCATCCATTAAAAAATTTGGTTATGGGTTAAAATGGTTGATTGTTTTAGCAAAACCTTTGAGGTTTTAAAAACCTCAAAGGTTTATCAACCGATTCGACCCATCATCAAAAATTTATACCTTATCCTATGTCACTTAACCTGTTCATCAATTCAAAATTATTAATCTCAATCTTCTTGCCTTCAACCTTAATCAGCCCGTCATTTTTGAATTCAGTCAACAAACGAATGGCGCTCTCTGACGACATTCCGGACATTTCAGCAATATCCTTCCTTGTAATCGAGTTAAAAACTTCTATGCCATTGAATTCCATTCCGCATAAATAAATGATAACGTCGGCCAAACGGCCATGCATTTGCTTTGTGCCAAGCGATGAGATTTTATCAATAAGAAAAGACAAAAGTTTTGCATGGTCATCAAGCACTACTTTTGCAAAGTTGTTGTTTTGAGAAAAAAGTTTGTATAATGTATCTTTAGGAATTAAACAGAGTTCTGAATCTTTTAAAGCTATCGCGCTAAAACTATAATTATCAGAACTTAACTGGGATAGGTTTAAAAAGCTTTTTGGCGTAACCAATTTAAGAATTATATTCTTGTCATTCTTTCGTTCTGTAAATATTTTAACCAACCCTGATTTTAAGTATATTAGGTGCGATGAATGGCTGCTCTGCTTAACTATAGTTTCTTTTCTTTTATATTGGACCCTTGAAACATTTTTTAGAAATATGCCTGACGCATCGTCATCGATGTTACGGACCAAATCACAAATTTCGTTACAATTTTTACAAGTATCTTTCTCTAAATTACCCATAATTATTATTTTGAATTCAGAAAATTTTCTTTTTCAATAATTGAAATTTTAATGCACATTGACAGACTAATCAGTTAATGATTTAATAATCAAGGGTAAAATTCTTCATTAGAATAATAAAATTAAATAAAAATTATCAAATCATAAATGAAACATTGATATAAATCATAAATTTTCCTGAGGGTTAGCAGAAGATTATGTTATAACTATCATGTATTTAAGTGTTATATACCATAGTACTTTGTGCATAAACAGGATGTTTGCAATGTAATTTTATTTAGGGAAAAATTGCTGAAAATACATTAAAAATTGAATAAAAAACTGCTGAATAAGATTCTCATGTTAAAGTAAAGGCCATTGATGACAATAAAGTGCAGAAAAAACAACAAAATAAAAAATCGAATTACAATTAGATAAACACTAAAGAGACTTTTTTTTAGCCATGCTACCTAAGGAATTATCAAATATTGAGAATTTAAAGCATTTGACAGATACTGAAGATATTTCAAAAAATAAAGATATTCTTCCATTTGTTATAATCCAGGAGGAATATATTGTGTATGCAAGCCAAATTTTTTGCAAACAACATAATATCGAAAATATTAAATTGGGAGGAGAAAGTAAGTTACCAATTAATAAATTTTTTATTAGTGAAATTTCAGAAATAACAGACTTATTGACACTTGATAAACATGAACAAAAGATTATAAAGAAAAAGGTGGCTATGACTGATGGAAAAAATGTGAATGTTTATTCAAAAATTATTCAATGGGACAATGCCAAAGCAATACAATTATTTATTAGCGAATAGTATGTTATGACATTTATTACAGATCAGAATATTGCAAAATCAGTGCTTTCGAATTCCGAGAAAGTTTTATTATCCGAGGTAATAAATAAGCTTTTCGACCCTGTTCTTTTAGCTGACAAATATGGCCGGATAATTATTGCCAATCAAAAAGCTTATAGTCATATTTATAATATTGGTAATGGCCTGATAAGCGTTGAATGTTTTACAAAAGATAATCTCGGTGGTTGTATGTTGGATCTCGAAAAAATAAATGGGGCCAAGAAGGATGGCTTTTCGGAATGGCTGACCCAAACCGATGATGGAATTTTCAAAGTAGTTATCGATAAATTTTTTTGGAAAGAATGGACTGGATTATGGATTACATTCAGGCAAACAGAATTTGCAAAAATTAAAGTTCATAATGAAAAACAATTTGATGAAGTTACCACTACGTTCCTGGCCAACATCTCACATGAGATAAGGACTCCCCTAAACGGGATAATCGGTTTTGCGGAATTATTACTTAAGAAAGATATCCCGATTGATAAACAGAGGCAATTTCTTGGTATTATTTACAACAATGGCAGTTATTTGTTAAGGCTGATAACCAACATGCTGGATTTATCGCGTATTGAAGCCGGAAAAATAGAATTGTACAAAACAAAATTCAGTGTCAACAGGTTACTTTACGATTTGCAATTATTTTTTCTTATGGATTTGAAAAATAATAAGAAAGAAAATATTTCGATAAAAGTTGGAACAGTTTTAGGCGATGGCGCTGACTGGGTCATTGCTGACGAACTCCGGATAAAACAAGTGCTGATTAACCTTATTTCAAATGCTATAAAATTTACAACTAATGGCGAAGTTTCGTATGGTTATAAAACGATTACCAATAACATTCTTGAATTTTATGTACAAGATACCGGGCCTGGCATTGATAAAGCTGCTATTAATATAATATTCGACCGTTTCAGGCAGGCAAACGATACAATTGCATCAAAATATGGAGGTTCAGGACTCGGTCTTTCAATCTCAAAGGAATTTATAGAATTGCACGGAGGCAAAATCTGGCCGAATCTGAAAAAAATAATGGATCGGTTTTTTACTTTACTTTACCATTAAGTTAGTTGCCCGATCTCCAATATTATCTTTACTCTTAGTTCTCTATAATCGATCCTTGACTCTTGATTCTTGAATCTTTGTTCTTTGTTTTAAAAACTACACTCTTATCCCAATCACCATAATATCATCGACCTGGTCGAGTTCGCCACGCCAATCGGTAATGTTTTTATCGAGCAGTTCTTTTTGGTGTTCCATCGGGTTTTCCTGGATGCTAAGAAGGAACTGTTTAAATTTCTTTGCCATGAATTTTTTGCCATTCTCGCCACCAAACTGATCAATATAGCCATCGGAGAAAATATAAAGCGAGTCATCTTTCTGGATTTGCATTAGTGTATTTGTAAAAGGTACGTTCAGTTTGTCGTGGAAACCTACAGGCATGCGGTCGGCATTTGCTTCCTGCAGTTCGCCGCCACGGATTAAATACATCGAATTGAAAGCGCCGGCAAATTGGATATTGTTGTTTTCTTTGTCAATCATACAAAGCGAAATATCCATCCCGTCTTTGGTTTCTTCGGATTTCCCGCTTTGGTGAAGCGATTTAACTACCAAATTCCTTAACTGGTCGAGTATATCGGCAGCATTTTGGAATTCGCCTTTTGATACGATCTCGTTCAGTAATGCCATGCCCAACATGCTCATGAAAGCGCCAGGAACGCCATGCCCGGTACAGTCGGCAGCTGCAATGATAACCTTGTTGTCCTTCTGGTTCATCCAATAGAAGTCGCCACTAACAATATCGCGTGGCTTATAAAGGATAAAATATTGCAGGCCGTAATCTTCAAGAAGCCTGGGCGAAGGCAATACAGCACGCTGTATGCGGCTTGCATAATGAATACTGTCGGTTATCTCTTTCTTTTGCTGGAAAATCTGGTCGCGTTGTTTTGTTATTTCGTCGTTTTGTTCGGCCAACAATATATTTGCTTTCTTCTTTTCTGCAAACTGCCTGTAAAGCAGGAAAGAAAATGCAAGGATTACAACAATAAAAAATGCAAAAGAATAGATAATAAAATTCTTTCGTTTGGCTTCCAATTCTTTTTTGGATAGTTCGGATTTTTGAAGTTTAATTTCATTTTCCTTTTTATCGTTTTCATATTTGGCTCCAAGTTCCTGTATTTGCTTCAGGTTTGCTTCACCCAGCACAGTATCTTTTGTATTTGAATAAATTTGAAAATTTAAAAAAGCTGTTTTGTAATCTCCCATTTTTGAATAGACTTCTGCAATATCCTTGTAATTATCAAGCATTTCCTTCTTGTTTCCAAATCGTTTTTCTATATCAAGACTTTGTTTATAGTATAATAGCGAAGTAGAATAATTACCAGACCTTTCGTAAGTTTCGGCAATACCTCTTAATAACAATGCTATATTATAATCCTCACCTATTGATTTATAAACTAATAATGCGTCATTTTGGAATTTTAACGCCATTTGAAAATTACCCCGTTGGGCATAAATTGAACCCATCTCACTACCAGCCTGAGCAATTCCCTGTTTTAAATTTATTTTTTGAAATATAGCATAACTTTTATTAAAATTCTCAAGCGCTTTATTAAAATCTTTTATCATTTCATAAGAAGTACCTATGTTGACATAAAGAAAGCCAACCATATTCTCCTTATTCAGTTTTTGAAATATTACCATGCTTTTTTCGTAGTATTCAATCGCTTTAGGTGCTATATTAAATGAAAAATATACATTTCCCATATTGTTTAATGTACGTCCCATGCCAACACTATCATTAAGTTGTTCTTGTGTTTTAAGGTTATCCTGAAAATATTCAATAGCTTTCTGATATTCACCTTTGGCTTTATATGCAACCCCTATCTCATTAAATATTGTGGACTGGTAATCTTTATCATTAATAGCTTTAGCAATTTCGAGTGCCCTGAAAAAATTTTTAAGTGCCTTATCAATGTTTCCTTTTCTATAATAAACCATACCTTGTTCAAGATAAGATTTTACACAAATTTTTGTATTTTCTTGTCCGGCAGCATTTTCAATTATTTCTTCAAAGTATTTCAAGGCATCATCATATTTTAAAATATCTTTATAACAGTATGCAATATTTAAAATGATGTTTGATTGAAATTCCTTATCATCTAATGATTTTGATATTTCTAAAGATTTAAGTAAACTATTTAATGATTTTTCGTTATCTTTTTTATAATAATAATTATCTCCAAGCGCATAATAAGCTTTCATTATAACTTCCTTTTTATCATGCTTACCTGCTAACTCAATCGCTTTGTTTAGAAAGTTTATAGATTCATCGTAATTTTTATTTTCAAGAGATCCTTTACCAAGTTCAAGATAAATCGCAGGCTTCTTGCTGTCGTCGGCTTTTTTAAGCACCTTCTGCAGACTGTCCATATTGAAAGCAGAGTTAGCTGCAATCCCTGGAAAAAGAAATGAAGTAATCAATATAAAACGTAATATATAATGTATATATTTCATCGGCAATGTTATGGGTAAAAACCTTTCAATTTTCAATTTTACAAAGAAACAATTTTTATAAATTCAAATATAGTAAAATCGGTGAATCTATTCAATGATTAACATTTTTTTAATCTAAACCCTGCTATTCCATTTAAATTTAAAAAATAATTCAATTTATAAGAAATTGTATGGATTCTATAAAATATATGTTTCATATTTTGACAAAATTGTTTTTTTGTATGATGAATTTAAATATTATTTGATAATTTATTTTCTTTAAAATTGATAAGTAAAAGGGGCAAATTATTATTGATCCATATTCTTAGTGCTTTCTTAATTAACCTCAGTTCGTGATAATTTACTTAGGGCTAAAGCCCTCTATTTAATTGACTTTCACTAACCCCAGGCTTAAGCCTGGGGTTAGTCATCAAGTTGATATATTGGACTTTAGTCCAAAACATATTACTTATCCTGAACTGACGTTAATTAGGTTTTACACAATAAAAAACCCTGAAACAATTTCAGGGCTTAATTTTATCTAAAAAGAAAAAAATTATATTTTTCAGAATACTTATTTCAAGCGTATATTATCACCTAAGCCTGCACCAATAAAGTCAACAGGATAACCTCCAGCGCCACCGGTAACTTGATCCAGTTCTTCAATTTTCAATTCTTCTTGTTTTTTAATTTCTTTCTTTTTCATAACATAAAATTTAAAGGTTAAGTAAATGTTAGAAACTTTAAAATGTTCCAAAATTTTTTAATCAAAATGTTTAATGAATGTATTAAAAAAGATAATAATTTCAAATTTAATTTGAAATATTTGATAAAATAGGTTTTTTCTATGACAAGGGCATATTTGCTATTGATTAAATTCAACTAAACCAATTTAAACCCAATATTCTGTATAATAGATACAACGTAAGAAATAATCATTTTAGTTTTTCCAGTGGCGGAAAATTCTTAATTTTAAGACAACATAAATAATTATTTTATGGCAGTAAATAAAGAATCACTGCCCGAAGTGGCGGAACTAAAAAAACAAATTGGCGACCTTTCCAATGAAAACAAATTTCTGAAATCGAAAATCCGGGAATTGGAAAATTCTATAGGCGCCTAGTAGCCATGAGGAACATAAGAATGGTACAATGCAACAATTGCGGGAAAGGGAAGAAATGTTCAGTATGTATTTCGATAATGCAAACATAGGAGTTTGCATGGTTAGTTTCGAAGGAAAATTTCTGGCCGTTAACAAAATACTTTCTGACTGGCTTGGATATTCTAAGGAAGAACTTTTGCAACTGACTTTTAATGATATAACCCACGAAGAAGACAAAGAAATTGGAAATGACAATTTACAGCAACTTATAAAAGGCGAAATTGAAAAAGCAGAAATTGAAAAGCGATATATAACCAAAGATAATAAATGCCTCTGGGCAATAGTATCGGTTGGAATTGTAAGTAACCCGGGAATAGGAAGAAAATACATGGTTACTTATGTTCAGAACATAACCGACCGTAAACTAATACAAAATGATCTGGAAAAGTCAGTTTCTTTATTAAAATCATCACTTGAATCAACGGCAGACGGATTGTTAATTGTGGACAATTTTGGAAAGGCAGTTGAATTCAATCAGCGGTTCGTTGATATGTGGAAAATACCTGAATCTATAATTTCAACCCGGGACGATGAAAAAATGATTTCATATATTTTTGACCAGTTAACTGAACCAGATGTTTTTCTAAAGAAAGTAAAAGAACTTTATCAGAATCCATCTGTAAAATCTTTCGACATAATATATTTTAAAGATGGCCGGATATTCGAACGCTATTCACAACCACAATTAATTAATAACGACATAGTCGGTCGTGTATGGAGTTTTCATGATATCACTGATCGCAAAAAAGCTGAAAATAACCTTGTTAAAAGTGAAGAAAAGTTTAAAAATGCATTCCGTTTTGCTGCTTTTGGTATGGCTTTGATAAATATGAAAGGACAATTTATTGAAGTCAACCCATCCTTTTGCAGCATCATGGGCTATACAGAGAAAGAATTAGCTGAAAAAACTTTTTCCGATTTAACATATCCTGACGACATTAAAGCAGGGCTTGAATTATCAAAGGAATTATATGAAGGATTGCGGGATTACTTCTGGCTTGAAAAAAGATATGTCAATAAAAGTGGCAATATTATTTGGGTTTTACTAAGTGTAACAGCTATCCGTGATAGTAATGGAAAAACTATTTTCACGGTTGCGCAATTGCAAAATATAACAGAAAAACACAAATTAGAAACTGACCTAAAGCAAAGTGAGATGCTTTATCGTTCAGTTTTCGATAAAAGTGCAGATGCATTTGCAATATTAGACAAAAGCGGGAAATTACTATCCGAAAGCTCCAATATAGAAAAGTTTTCAGGTTATTCCCGGGCAGAAAGGCAGGGCAAAAATGGCCTTGATTTAATTCATCCGGACGATATGAATACGATAAGTAAAGCTTTTAAAAGCATTTCCGAATTACCCAATAAAACATTCAATACATATTTCCGGTCAGTCAGAAAAGATGGCACAATTTGGTGGACAGAAGCATCGGCCACAAACCTGTTAGAAGATCCTGCTGTAAATGGGATTGTTGTAAACTACAGGGATATAACTTCGAGAGTTCTTGCAGAAGATTCTTTACAGGAAGAACGTGCCTTATTGAGGACAATTGTCGACAATTTGCCTATCGCACTGTATATTAAAGATAAAGAAGGGAAAAAATTATTATGCAACCCTGTAGATCTGATAAATATTGGCAAACCTGAGCAAGAAGTTATCGGGAAAACAGATTTTGAATTATTTCCCGGGGAAATAGCTGAACAAACAACAGCAGATGAACTACTGGTTATGAAAACCGGCAATCCAATCATTAACAAAGAAGAATATATTGTAAATTACGAAGGCAAATCAAAATGGTTGCTGACTACAAAAGTACCAAGAAAGAATAACCTGGGAGAGATCATTGGAATTATCGGATTGGGATTAGAAATTACCGATCGCAAAAAATCAGAGAACGAAATAAAACTGAATAACGAAAGGCTGGAAAGCCTCGTGCGGATTTCGCAATACTCTGCAAATGACACGAAAGAACTCATCGACTTTGCACTTGAAGAAGCCATTCGGCTTACCCAGAGCAAAATTGGTTTAATATTTGTCCATGACGAAAATTCAAAAAAATATTTGCTTTTCTCGTGGTCAAAAAATATTTTGCCCGAATACATAACAGACAAACCTGAAAAGATACTATCACTTGAAAAAATGGATTTGGCAAATGAAGTAATCCTGACCCGAAAACCTGTAATAATAAATGATTACAATAAAGTAACTGCAACAAAAAATGGAATGCCCGAAGGGCATATTGAACTGAAAAATTATCTTTCAATTCCGGTAATTATAAACAATAATATTATTGCTTTAGTTGGTGTTGCCAATAAAAATGAAGATTATGTGAAAACTGATGAACGTCAGTTAACACTTCTTATGGATTCAGTCTGGAAAAATGTCGAGCGTATTAAAATCATGGAAGAACTGGTAAAGGCAAAGGAAAAAGCAGAAGAGAGCGACCGGCTTAAAACTTCCTTCCTTTGCAATATATCGCACGAGATACGTACGCCTATGAATGCCATTATCGGGTTTACAGGTTTCCTCTTAAATCCAAACCTGCCATTACAAAGAAAGGAGTTTTACACCAGTTTGGTAAAAGAGCGCTCTTACGATTTATTAAGGATTATAGATGATGTGCTTGATATATCTAAAATTGAAGTCGGCCAAATGAAACTGTTTGAAGCTGAAATTAACTTATTAGAATTAATGCGTCAACTTTATGAATTTTACAATTTTAAAAAAGAAAAGGAGGAAAAGCTTCGAAATATTACATTGAATTTTTCATTGGAAGAAAAACTAAAAAGAACAAAGATAAAAGTCGATGACCAAAGGCTTAAACAAATAATGAACAACTTACTGGACAATGCATTTAAATTTATTAAAAGCGGAAGTATCGAATATGGCTGTAAAACTAATTCGCCCACTGAACTGCTTTTTTTTGTAAAAGATACTGGAATTGGGATTCCTGCTGATAAGCACGAATTAATTTTCGACAGGTTCCGGCAGGCAGAAGATTCGATGTTAGCCAGGCAATATGGTGGAATGGGCCTGGGCTTATCGATTGCAAAAGGTCTGTTAAACCTTATGAATGGCAGAATATGGCTCGAATCGGAGGAAAATAACGGGACCACCTTCTATTTTACAATTCCTTTTATACCTGCTGCTGAAGTTGGCACAATGTTCAATCCTGGACCTGAGAAAGATTTTAAAAGGTTAAAAAACAAAACGATTTTGGTTGTCGAAGACTATGAACCAAATTTAATTTATATTGACGAAGTTTTAAATGAAGCAAACGTAAATTATATAAATGCTATAAATGGAAATGAAGCATTGGATATTTTCAACAACAATCCTAACATCGACCTTGTATTAATGGACATACGTTTGCCAGGAATGAATGGATTTGATCTCACGAAGGAAATTAAAAAAATAAAACCAAAAACAATAATTATTGCACAAACTGCCTATGCAACCCCGGAAGATGTAAAATTATGTAAAGACCAGGATGTGACGATTATATATCAAAGCCTGCCAGCATGGAAAAAATAATCTCGTTACTTGAGAAACATTTATTGTAACAATTTTTAATTATGCTTTAAAATAATTTATTTACTACTCGTAATTTACGGAGTTTAGGCATTGAAATACATGAGACAATTTTAATTCTTTCCTGACTGCTGTTGGATCAAAAGGAATAGTTGAGGGAAGAACTTTAGAAAAATACTTGAGTGGTTTGACTTTTAAGAAGCCCAAACATAAGGCCTAAAGGGGTCTTAAATACAGGTATTCAAAAAGTCCCTTTTAGGGGATTTAGGTGCTATATCAGGGAATGATTAATATTTAATTTAAATTTATATTTATCCCCCGACTATTCCTATTGATCCCACTTAATTTCTAATTTAAAATCAGTTCGGGATAAATTATTTAAGGCTTAAGCCCTTTATTTAGTTGTTTTTCACTAACCCCAGGCTTAAGCCTGGGGTTAGTGATCATGTTGATATATTGGACTTTAGTCCCAAATATCTTTTCTTACTCCGAAGTTAGGCTATTAAAAAAATAGACAATAAGGGTCAATCTTTATTTTAATTGTCATCCTTTTGCATGCAAAAAATTTAACAAATAATAAACAAACTAATTTTTAAAAAATCATGAAAAAAATTCTCACTTTCTGCGCTATTGTACTTTTTGCAAATAGCTTAATTATGATAGCTGCTGTTAATGTTGATACAAGCATATATTCAGGTTCGGTTAAATATAAGCTATTAACTGTAATCCCAAATGATTACAACAAATCTAAAAAATATTCATTGGTAGTGGGGCTTCAACCTTGTGGCTGGGACATTCAAACCTATCGTGGCAGCCTGAAGTCGCTTACAGACAGTTTAAAAATGATTGTCGTCTGTCCTTATGTCCATGAAACGGAATTAACAAATTGGGGCATTGTTAAAGCCTCTATTGATTCTGCAAAATCAATATATAATATTGATACAACATCTGTTTATCTTACCGGGATGTCATGCAATGGGGATTATGTTTTACAAAATGGTTTAAAAAATTTGTACCCTTTCAAAGGCATTTTCCCCTGGGCTCCCTGGGTACCGTCAATAAATCCTAAATTATATAATTTTAATACAAAGGTGCCAGTTGTATTATCCATAGGTACATTAGACGATAATTATAATGTTATTCTTGCATTTTACGACAGTTTAAAAAAACACAATGCCAATGTAAATTTAATAATTGAACAGGGAATTGCCCACGAACTTGTTTTTAATGATATTGGCAATTTGATGGTTAAGTCTGTTAAATATTTGAATGATACAAATCCGATATCAATAAATAAAGTGGATGATGTTAATATGATTAGCAATGAAACTAAGGAAGTAGTGTTATGTTAAGTTTAATCAGGCGTAAAGACCTCACCCTAAATCCCTCTCCAATAGAGAGGGACTTGCCCCTTCTCCTATTGGAGAAGGGGTTGGGGATGAGGTGAAATTAAGTCAATTTACAATTAACATAACAGTAGTAGTAAAATATAAAAATAATTCTGCAAATAAGATTAAACTCAAAGTACAAAGCAGCAATATATCTAAAGTCCCAACCCCAAAAATAGTGAGTCAAAACGGCGATAGTATCGTAATAAGTATTTCGCCGGCAATAACAATTTCGGGCAAATTTTATATAATAGTTGAAGCAGCAGATTCTGTTGGAACATCAATTGAGCAAACTACTTTTCATGTAAATGTCACAAAATTTGTTGACGTTAAAAGTGCTAATAAAGCTGGATTATTTGATATATATCCAAATCCAACTTCAAGTATCCTTAACTTAAAAATAAATGAATCAAATTCAATACTTCAGATTTTTGATATTACAGGTAAAATAATTGTAACAAAATCAGTATACCATTCAAATGAAATAATAAATGTTGAAAACTTTCCAAAAGGAATTTATTTTATTAAACTAACAGGTAAAAATACTAATGAAACCATAAAGTTTATTGTTAAATAATAATGTTGTGAAACATCACTTTATGATTCAGGCAAAACTATAGACGCATCGCACTTTTCAAAAGGAATTTATATATTAAAAGTCATGGGGAAATATGAAAATGAGACAATGAAATTGGTTACAAAAAGTACTTTGAAAAGGGAAACGTTAATTTTGACAATTTCAATAATCTTAACTGGATTGGGTTTTATTTTTTTAAATAGTTGTAAGAAAGAAGAAGTTCAAAAATTGGTAACTGATATAGATGGAAATGTATATAAAACTATTACTATTGGAAAACAAATTTGGATGGTCGAAAATCTGAAGGTGACACATTATCGGAACGGGGAAATTATTCCCAATGTAACCAAAGACACTGCCTGGCTCAATTTAACAACTGGGGCATTTTGTAATTTTAATAATGATACGACCTATGCCCTAATTTATGGACATCTCTACAACTGGTATTCGGTGAACGACAACCGCAATATTGCGCCCAAAGGCTGGCATATACCTTCTGACAATGAATGGAAAACTCTAACTGATTATTTAGGAGGAGATAGTATTTCAGGCAGTAAGCTTAAAGAAATTGGTATTAGCCATTGGCTTACTCCTAATAAAGGAGCTACCAACGAGACTGGTTTTACAGCCCTTCCCGGTGGTTGTGTTGCTTTCAATGGAGTTTTCGCTGGTATTGGATTTAATGGTCAATGGTGGAGTTCAACCGAGAATAGTATAAATACTGCTAAATATCGGCTCATGTCATTCCGAAATATTCTTGTTTATAGGGACAATATCAATAAAAAACTTGGCTTTTCCATACGTTGTTTGAAGGATTAGAGTATTTAAATAAATTGAAACAATACATAAAAGTAAATTGTTAATTTCTTTTAGTTTGCATGTTTGTCATTTTTCCGTATATTCGTCTCAACAAAAATGATTTAATATGGATAAGGAACAAGCTAAAAAAGAGCAAAATAAAGAAAAATTAAAAGCGCTTCAACTTACTATTGATAAAATAGACAAAGATTATGGCAAAGGTACTATCATGCGTATGGGCGAAAAACCCACCAATGATGTACCAACCATTGCATCTGGTTCAATAGGTCTTGATATTGCCCTTGGAATTGGAGGCTATCCTCGTGGCAGGGTTATTGAAATTTTCGGGCCTGAATCATCCGGGAAGACAACGCTTGCCATACATGCAATGGCCGAAGCACAAAAAGTTGGAGGTATCGCTGCTTTTATAGATGCAGAGCATGCTTTCGACAGGTTTTATGCTGAAAAGCTTGGTGTTGATATTGAAAATTTACTTATCTCTCAACCCGACAATGGCGAACAAGCATTGGAAATTACAGATTCTCTTATCCGATCAGGTGCAGTAGATATTATAGTTATCGACTCAGTGGCAGCGCTAACACCAAAAGCAGAAATTGAAGGTGACATGGGAGATTCCAAAATGGGACTCCAGGCTCGTTTGATGTCTCAGGCATTGCGAAAACTTACTGCCAATATTAATAAAACCAATACATGTTGCATCTTTATCAATCAGCTTCGTGAAAAAATTGGCGTAATGTTTGGAAATCCAGAAACAACTACCGGCGGAAATGCTCTTAAATTCTATGCATCAATCAGGGTCGATATTCGCAAGAACCAGCAATTAAAAGAAGGCGAAGAAATAATGGGCAACCGCACTAAGGTCAAAATTGTTAAGAACAAACTTGCCCCACCTTTTAAAAAGGCTGAATTTGATATCATGTATGGTGAAGGTATTAGCAAATCAGGTGAAATTGTCGATCTTGGTGTTGAACTTGAAATAATAAAAAAGAGCGGTTCGTGGTTCAGTTATGGCGATACAAAACTCGGACAAGGCCGCGATGCCGTTAAGAACCTTTTGCGCGATAACCCTGAGTTATCTTTAGAGCTGGAACAGAAAATAGTAAAACTTCTGCAAACCACAGGAAAACAGGTTCTGGCAGATAAATAGATGAGTTAGCTAAATACCATGTTCATTATTTATTTAAATTATCGAAACCGTATTTAATAGAACTAAAGGTATAGAATACTTTACATTACTATATCTTATAAGTTAGTAAAATCGCTGACTTAGTAATCCACAAAATTTTTAATACTGGTTGCCTGAAAACCGCAAGCTGATATTTAAGATTATTCATTATTGTTGAATTTGTACAGTTCTAAAATAAAGCATGTATTGTAAAAATAACAGGAACTACTACAAATAAAATCAATGTTGGCGCAAGTGTTTATATATTCTGCATTAGAATTAATCTTTTTTAATACATACAATCACTTTAAATATTTATTGTTTTATAACAAATACAAAAGACTTACGTTAATTATCCATTTTAGCTTAAGCATTTAAAATATATTTGTCAAAAACATTTTAACATTTTATGGAACGGGTAATTCTGTTTATTTTCTCTCTCTTCATTTGTTTTCAGTTGTCTTTAGCTCAAAATAATTCAAATGACAGTACCAAGAATACTTATAAAGACAGCATTGCTCATCAGTGCGACATGGTTGATATCATTGAAAAATATGCATCGGTTCATCTACGTTCAGATTCATCTAAATACAACAAACAGTCGAGATTCTATTCATTTTTACCTGCAGCAGGATATTCATTGCTGACAGGTTTTGCAGTCACGGCAGTTCTTAACACCTCGTTTTATACCGATAGTAACAGAAATAAATTTTCAAATATCCTGCTAAATGGCAATTACTCCCAATATCATCAGTATTGGTTTATTTTCAATACCAATATTTTTTTTGATAAACTTAAGCTTCATTTTTTTGGTGATACAAGGTACTATAACTTTCCAACTCAAACTTACGGTTTGGGCGACAACAGTACATTAGCAGATGCCCTCTCCATCGATTATTCGTATTTACGATGTTATCAGATTATGTTTAAAGAATTAACAAACAATGTATTTGCCGGCATGGGATATAACCTCGATTATCATTGGAATATTAATGCAGATTTAGTCCCCGGAAGGGCTTTGGAAGAATTTGAGAGGCTTGAAAAAGGGAAACAATCGGTTTCTTCGGGTATTTCTTTTAATATGCTGTTTGATAGCAGAAAAAATTCAGTAAATCCTCTATGCGGCACTTTTGCTCATATACAATACAGGCCCAACCTGATTTTATTGGGCAGTGACAAAAACTGGCAATCATTGCAGGTCGACATCAGGCACTACATTAAACTTCCAGGTTCATCGAATAATGTCCTTAGTTTTTGGAGCTACAATAATCTGACTTTGGCAGGAACACCGCCATACTTAGATATGCCCAGTATTGGCTGGGATGATTATTCAAATACTGGACGAGGATATGTGCCCGGCAGGTATACCGGGAGAAATTTACTTTATTTCGAATCGGAATATCGGTTTGGACTGACACGGAATGGCCTTATAGGAGGTGTTGTATTTGGCAATGCCGAATCAATTTTAAAAAGTACTACGAGCGGGCTTCACGACGTTATTCCAGGCGGTGGTTTTGGATTGCGGATTAAAGTTAATAAATATTCAAATACCAATGTTGCCATTGATTATGGATTTGGAATTGGTGGATCACGTGGATTTTTCTTTAATGTGGGTGAAGTTTTTTAATAAATGGCCGATTAAAAATAGATTTGTGATTACACACAATTAATTCAATCTTAAATCAAACAGAAATTAAAAATCAAAATTTAGCCCTACCCTTAACCCGCTTTTAGAAATATTTGGATGATTTAGATAAGTAAGCCGCTCGAACATAATCGAGCCGGAATAATTTAAATATATTCGATACTCCCACACCTGCTTCCATGTAGGGCATATTTCCAAAGCTATAGGTTAATGGCCTCCCAAAATTATCAATTGGTAATTTATACAATCCGGATTGCAAGTCCGGATTGTTTGTATTGCTTAAGTTCCCATACAATACTTTAATTGTGATAATTTCCCTTAATTTTAGTTTTCTTACAACGGGTATTTTGTTAAGAAAAAATCCGTTAAAGCTATGCTGCGCATTCAAAGCAGCATATTTATCGCTTACAAACTCAAGGAAGTTCATAAGGTTATATGAATTTGACTGATATGCATATGTTTCATTAGCCCTATGTATATCAAGCAAAGGATAGGAAACTTGTCCAAAAACTTTGCCTGTTTCTAACTGCACATCGGTATATCCTAAAAATGAAAAATAAAATCTTTTACTCACATTAAAAATCAGCTTTTGATAATTATAACTGTTCCCGATTATATTATTTCCTAATGAATATTGTAATTGGAAAACAGGATATTTGTTAACAATTGGGCTTCGATAAATTTTCCCTTGCAAAAATGACTCATTTGGCGCATACCTTAAATTAATGTTGATTTGAGAAACATTTAAAGAACCTATATTATAAGTTTTGTCGAGGTAGTTAACAGGATTATAGAATAGATTTCCGGTAGGGATTTCTTTTGTAAATTCATAACCTATCATGTACGAAAAGTGACTTTCGAACTCATTTAAATGTTCTAACTTAAAAGTTTTGTTGTAATACATTTTATCATTTATCCCTCTTTTGAAAGAAAAAAGGAAATTGTTTTCCTGGGCAAATTGCAGCTCCTCGCCAGGGATTTTAATATCATCCTGATAGCTGATAGTTATATTTTTTAGCGGGAAATCAAAAATAGAATTGGGGGTGAATGAATACGCCAGCCGCCCATAATATTTATATTTTTGATCTGCTAGTGCATAAGCGCCATAGGTTTCAAAATTAATTTTTTTACTTAGAAGATTAGTTGTCCGGCCACCAAACTGTAACCTTGAACCTTCTATAGGGTTATAGCTGTAAAATGTATTTACCGGGCCAATTTCAAATAAATTCCGTGATCCTATAAATCCAGATGCTATAAGCGTAATAGCATCCATTTCAATTTTAAATGCCGGTACTTTTTTTAAACTGTCTATAATCCCATAAAGCCTTTGTTCTGGCAAAGTTAACGCCTGAAACCTGTGTTTATTCCAAAAAACTTCACTCAAATCGTCCCGTTCCTTATTTGCCGGATTATTAATTGCTGCAATAATACTATCGGATTTATTTATATCGAACTGGTAATTTTTATAGGTTACACTTCTTTGGCCAAAAAAACCAGTTCCCATTTCAGATACCCCGAAATCAATTGAAATGTTATCCTGATTAACCATCCATCCCTGGTTTTCAATTTTTTCAAATTCCTGTTCAATAAACAATTCTTTTACCCAATTCAGGTTAATATCTTTATTTACGCTCATTTCTATTTTTTTTACCGCATACGTACTGTCGAGCAAAATATAGATGTTGCCCTGAAAAAGCAAGTCGGTCTTATTTCGGGGAAAAAAAGAAAGTTTTATACATTTACTTTTACCTACAAAGCTTGTATCGATAATAAAGTACTTATAAAAGGTTGGGCCAACACTTGCAATTGGACTAAGAAACTGGTTGCTCAAAAGAAAAATATTATTGTCATATATATTGATATCCTGATAAAGAAATTGCAATGCTCGGCTAATTGATTTTTTATTGACGTATTCGTCAAAACTCACCATTTTTTCAGCGTGGGGAACTTCAGTAGTTTTTCCGTCCGATTTTTTATAAAAATCGGAGGCAATGGTTTCTTTTAGAAAAAAAGGAAGGATTTTTTTACCAGGAATAGAAAAAGTATCTACATTATCAAATACAAACTGGAAACTTTTAAATAATTTATTCTTTCTTAAATTTTCATTGTAGTCAGTCAATGAAATTTGTAACTTTTCATATTTTTCAAACGCATAAAAATCTAAGCCTTCTTTCCTATTTAGGGATTTATTTTCAATTACTTTTTGTATTAGCTCAACGGCAGGGTTATTTTTATTTTTGTACTTAACTTTTTTAGGTTTTACAATAACAGCATTCAATGCTTCAATTTCTGGTTCCATTTTTATTGTCAGCCTCTGTAAAGTTCCTACCTGGATTTTTGTTTCAATCGTTTTATACCCAACGCATGAAACGACAATGATATTTGAGGAATCCTTAATCAATAAAGTAAAATTCCCATTTTCGTCTGTCATAGTTCCAACATTTGGCCTATTTTTCAAAGAAACCGGGGCAAAATCTATCGGTTCTTCTGTAATTGCATCTATTACCGAGCCTTTTACCCTTGAGACAACATTCGTATTTGAAGTAATTGCATTTAAAGTTCCCTGAAAAACAAAAAACATTATTACAACACTTTTCAGTAACTTATTAATATTCTTGATTATTGAGGGTATATTTTTTTCCATTGGCAATAAAAAGCCTTAAATCATATTTGTTAAATTTAACCTGATTAATCGATTTTAAACAATTAAAAAAAGTATTTATTGCGCAACAAATTTAATAATTAACAATTTTAAACTATATTTTGAAATTTAATGGTTGATACTAAATTAAGCTGTTTGCTTCAACTTATAATATAATCTGCTTTTCGAGCCTGCAATAATTTAACATTATCCGGGACAACGCCTTGCCTTGATAATTCAAGTCATATTAACGGATTACATTCATCCGAAACGGCGTTAATCATTTTTTCAGCCAGGGTTCAATAATTTATTAAAACATATTTAAAGAATCTTCCAGACAAAAGATTTATTTAAAATTAGTTATTAAATTTGATAACTCTGGAATACGCTTATTTTTATGATAAAACAAATTTTTAAATATCATTTTTTTAATTTCAGCATCAGGCTTAAAATAATAGTAGCACTGGTGCTTACTTCTTCAATTTTTTTCGTAGGAATACTAATACATCAGTATACGGCAAGACAAAAGAATGACTACCTAAATCAACTTCAAAAAGTAGAATACCTCGAAGATGTAAAATCAGTATTATCGCTGAAGGCTGATTTTTTTAACAAATTAACAATCGACTATGCTTGTTTCGATTGGATGGTCAAATTTGTCCAAAAGCCCGATGCACAGGAAGCAAAAAATGAAATTTCACCTGCACATGCACTGGGACTGTCTTTTATACAAATTTATTCGATAAATAAAAAACTTGTCTTTAGTGATAATATTAATCCGAAAAAAGGTTCACTCAAAATCCCTTCAGGAGTTTTCGCGCGATTCTATATGAACAGGCAGTCAGATTTTTTTATTTTAGTGAATAATGAATTGGTACAAGTTATAGGATCTACCATACATCCTTCTATCGATTTAGAAAGAAAAACTATTCCCCGAGGTTTTTTATTCATTGGCAAGTTATGGGACCAGGAATATCTTGACGAACTTAAAAAATACACAGGTAGTAATATCAAATTAGTTTTACAGCCAAAATATAACGCATCTTTAAATTCCGACACATCAGTTTTACAGCTCTTTTCTTACGATAACAGGGTTATTGCCAACCTGCTTGTTCATAAAGACAATCTGTTTGCACACCGTATTAATGGTTTAAATAGTTTCTTTGGAAAATATTTTATTGCTACTTCTATTTTGGTGTTAATAATTACTCTATTGACATTCAACATCCTGGTGTTGCGCCCATTACAAAGGATAACCTTTGCCCTGAATACCGATATGCCCGAAAAGCTCATGAAATTAGCTGTCTGTGGTGACGAATTCGGTAAAATTTCCCGGATGATAATCCAATTCTTTTCACAACGGAATATGTTGATTGTACAACTTTCAGAACTAAACCAGGCAAAAGATGAAGTAGATAATTTGAACAGTGAACTGAATGCCCAAAAAGAAGAATTAGAAACTACTGCGGAAACAATTATAAAAGCAAGCGAAGAAATTGCCCAAAAGAATATTGAAATAAACCAGAAGAAAGACGAAATTGTACTTCAAAATAAGGAAATAACCGAAAGCATTACCTATGCAAGCATAATACAAAAAGCAGTGCTAACAGCACCTTCAAGCTTTTATAGTGCTTTCCCGGAGCATTTTGTGATTGTAAAACCACGGAATATCCTGAGTGGTGACTTTTACTGGGTCAGGGAACGTGATGGCATTTTCTATATCGCCGGTGCCGATTGTACAGGCCACAGCCTGGCAGGTGCATTATTAAGTATGCTGGCAGTTTCTTTTCTTAATGATATAATTGTTCAGGTAGATAATTATTCGGCTGCCGATATTCTCAACGAATTGCGCGAGCATATTAAAGAATCTTTGCACCAGACAGGTGAATTTGGTGAAGCGCACGGTGGAATGGATATCGTCCTTTGTATTATCGACCCAAAGTCGTCGAATATGCAATTTGCCGGTGCTTTCAACCCTCTGTATATTGTATCATCGAACACGTCAACTGGTAATTCTGAATTAATTGAATATAAAGCTGATTCTATGCCTGTTGGAATTTATATGAAAAACGACCCGTTCACGAACCATTTGATCGAACTTCACGATGGCGATCAATTTTATATATTCTCTGATGGCTTTATGGATCAGTTTGAGGTCCAAAAAATAAGAAACTTTTATCAAAAAATTTTAAAAATATAATCCTTGCTGCATCACAGTTACCTTTTTGTGAGCAAAGGGATTTCTTAAAAAATGCTTTTACCGAATGGCAGGGAGATAACCCCCAAACCGATGATATGCTTTTAATGGGCATCCGCTATTCGAAGTAAGCCTTTAATCAATTAACCTCTCATCCTTGTACTTTTCCAAATATTCCTTAAATTCGTTAAAAATAATTTTATAATTACTCAAAAAATGAAACCGCCTTCATTGTTAAAAAAAACCATTATTGCTAAAGTTTTAATTCTAGCAATAGCTGCTTTCCTAATAATTTCCTGTACTAAAAAAAATAAGTTGCCGGCAGGATATTTTTTTCAACAAACATTGACATCCGGTGAAATTAAAAATGGAAAGCTGACCCCTGAATTACTCTGGAAGTTTGGACGGATATCCGAATCTCAGCTTTCACCTGATGGAAAAAAAGTTGCATATATTGTGAAACGTTATAATTTAAAAGAAAATAAGGGAAATGCTGAAATATTCAGGGTTTCAACAGATGGGACAGAAAATGTACAGCTAACTTTTACAAATGAATCGGAAAGCAATGTTCGTTGGGCGCCGGATGGTATGAGGATTGGTTATTTATCTGATGTATCAGGTTCGAGCCAGGTTTGGGAAATGAACATTGATGGTTCAAATCCTCATCAAATTAGCCACACTGATGGTAATATCGAGATATTCGATTATTCACCAGACGGGGGAAAAATATTTTTTACCCAGCGCGTAAAAACCGATACTTCCGCGAATGACTTGTATCCTGATCTTCCGAAAGCAAATACAATGATTATTACTGATCTTATGTACAGGCATTGGGACTCTTGGACCGATTACAAACACAGCCATATTTTTATTGCCAACCTGAAAAATGGACTGATCTCTGGAACTAAAGACATCATGAAAGGCGAGCCATTCGATTCGCCACTTGCACCTTATTATGAACCAACTGAAATTAGTTGGTCGCCAGATGGAAAATATATTGCTTATACTTGTAAGAAACTAACTGGCAAAGCCTACGCGCTAAGTACAAATTCTGATATTTATTTATACACCATTGAGAAAGATAAAACTTTAAACCTCACAAAAGGCATGATGGGATATGACCGAAATCCGGTCTTTTCGCCCGATAGTAAAAGAATAGCCTGGGAAAGCATGGCAACACCCGGTTATGAATCTGATAAAAACCGCCTGATGATATTAGATTTGATTTCAGGTTATATGAATGATATTACTTCAGATTTTGACCAGAGCGTTTCAAACATTTGCTGGAATATTGATGGAAATTCTGTCTATTTTATCGAGCGGCATACAAGCCACTTTCCAGGTTTATAATGCAGAAATTACAGGCAAAAAGATAAAAAAACTTACCAAAGGCTGGCACGATTATACTTCGCTGATGCGAAAGAATTCAGTGATGGTTGGTGAAAAAATGTCGTTCTCGATGTCAAGGGAAATATTTAAAATTGATGAAAACGGAGAAGAGCACCAGCTTACATTTACAAACAAAAACATCTACGATTCAATAAAATTAGGAACTGTAAAACAACGCTGGGTAAAAACAACAGACGGAAAGCAAATGCTGGTTTGGCTTATTTTGCCTCCGGGCTTTGATACTGTTAAAACATATCCGGCACTTTTATATTGCCAGGGCGGCCCACAGGATGCAGTGAGCCAGTTTTTCTCATATCGCTGGAACCTTCAGTTAATGGCTGCAAATGGTTATGTCATTATTGCACCGAACAGAAGAGGCTTGCCTACTTTCGGGCATGAATGGAATGATCAGATTGCAGGGGATTATAGCGGACAAAACATAAAAGACTACCTGAGCGCAGTGGATGAAATCAAAAAAGAACCTTATATCGATCCTTTACGAATTGGCGCTATTGGGGCAAGTTATGGGGCTTATTCGGTTTTCTACCTGGCAGGTTGTCATCAAAACAGGTTTAAGGCTTTTATTGCGCATTGCGGAATGTTCAATTTAGAAAGCCAGTATGTTGAAACCGAAGAAACATTCTTTCCAAACCACGACCTGGGTAGGCCATTCTGGCAGGAACACCGGCCTAAAAGTTACGAATTCTCCCCACACAGGTTTGTACAAAACTGGAATACGCCTATTATGATAATTACCGGAGCTAACGATTTCAGGATACCTTATACAGAAAGCCTTCAGGCTTTTGATGCAGCACAACTAAGAGGGATACCAAGCAAACTTTTATTCTTCCCCGATGAGAGCCACTGGGTACTTAAGCCCCAGAATAGCGTTCTCTGGCAACGCGAATTTTTTAACTGGTTAGATAAATGGCTCAAATAATATGACCTCATTTCTTAAAATATTGTTTATTGCTTCCTTTTTTATGCTGTATATTATTGTAATTATTATTCTAAAACCATTTCAATTCCATACAAAAAGAAAAAATTCGACTGCATTTTTAAAAATCTCTTTTCTTATTTACCTTGCACTTTTTCTATCTTTTACATACCTTTTTATTTTTGCTAAAGGATCTTCACAATTCTCTCTCAAAGATCCGGATGATCCAAGAGCTGTACTTCAATTTAGCCTGCTGCTCCTGGCTTTCTTTATTCCAAATACAGGGATTTTAATAAGGCGAAAAATAAAAAAACGTACAATTTATAATAGCGTAATGAGCATTATTAATATTATTTTCATCTTATATTTGCTTTTTTTAATTAAGTAGGTCATTTGAATTTTAGTTTATTTTATCTCAAATACAGTACCGCTATTAAGTAAATCATCTACGCAGGTAATACTCGGACTCATCCTTTGCCTTTGAAATTTGCATTTCAACTAAATCGTCGTATGTTGGCCGGGCAGCCATACGGATGACCCCCAAAGCTATTGGAAATAAAGGAGGCGCCATCTGGACAAGCATCATCTGTATGCCAATATTCGCACTTTGCGCATCATGAATTAAAATATTGTCAATTGTAATTCCATTTTTCCCAATTTCGACGACTTTTAATTTATCTTTATCGAGCATCAGGCCTTTATCTTTATTTTTTCCAAAAAGCATAGGTTCTCCATCCTTCAGCAAAAGTTGATAGTCATCGCGGGTTTCCTTAGAAGTGATAAGTTCGTGGGCTTTATCGTTAAAAATAACACAGTTTTGAAGAATTTCGATAACTGAAGTCCCGTCGTGCCCGGCAGCTTCAAACATCACATCAGTCATCAGTTTTGGGGTTGTATCGAGTGCCCTTGCAAAAAATGTTCCCTGTGCCCCTAAAACAAGTTCCCCGACAACGAATGCATTTTCAATGGTACCATAAGGAGAAGTTTTGGTAACAGTTCCCAGCGGAGTGGTTGGCGAAAACTGGCCTTTGGTCAATCCATAAATCTGGTTATTGAAGAGGATAATATTCAAATCGATGTTTCGGCGTACCACGTGAATGAAATGGTTACCTCCAATTGCGAGGGAATCGCCATCGCCTGTGGCAATCCAAACACTCAAGCCCGGATTTGTAATTTTTACCCCGCTTGCAATTGCAGCAGCCCGTCCATGAATTCCATGAAACCCGTAAGCGTTGACATAATAAGGGAATCTCGAAGAGCAACCAATACCGGAGACAATTGTAAAATTTTCTTTTTTGTAACCAATTTTAGGAAAAACACTGGCCACTGACGAGAGAATTGAATGTGCGCCACATCCGGGGCACCATTTCACCATTTGGTCACTCACGAAATCTTCCCTGGTCAATTCAACCGGTGAACGCTCTATCGTATTATTTATTTGTTTCATTTTTTTTAATAATATTTAATTTTTTATTAACCCCAACCCCTTAAAAAGGGGCTATAACAGAACACTGCATCTTGCAAACCTCCTTTTTGTTTGCCCTCCTTTCTAAGGAACTAAGCGGAGCGTTTTCATGAGCGCAGCGAATAGCGTTGGGAGGTAAAATAACCCTCTATAAAAGTTTTTTGATTTCTTCCTTCAACTCAGCAATTGTAAAAGGCAAACCCTGTACTTTGTTATATTGTAAATACTGAAATTGCGGATGGCTCATCCTTAAATAATTTACAAATTGGCCCATATTTAATTCACATACCAATATTTTTTTGAATTTCTTAAAAATATTGGTAACATTTTTAGGCAGAGGCATGATATAATTGAAATGGGCATGCCCGATTTTCAAACCATCCGAACCAAGTTGCTCAACAACAGTTGTAAGGCTCCCGACTGTGCTTCCCCAGCTTACAAGTAGCAGGTCGCCTTCCTGGCAACCATTGACAGTCTGTTCTGGTATAAAATCTGCAACTTTTTCAACTTTTTCAGCCCTTAATTTAACCATCAACTGGTGATTTAAAGGATCGGTCGACACTGACCCGGAAATATTTTCCTTTTCCAGGCCTCCAATCCTGTGCCGCAAGCCTTCTGTACCGGGAATTGCCCATTTTCGTACGAGTGTTTTGGGGTCACGTTTGTAAGGTTTGTAATCGTTGTCGTTTGGTTTAGCAATCGGCGGGACAATTGAAGGTAAATTTTTAACCTTTGGTATTTTGAACAGTTGCGAACCATTACCAAGAAAACCGTCAGTAAGAAGAATAACAGGCGTCATGTGCTCGAGTGCAAGTTTCGCAGCCATATACGCAAAATCGAAACAATTTGATGGTGTCGATGCGGCAATAACAATTAGCGGAGCTTCACCATTGCGGCCAAAAAGCGCCTGGTATAAATCGCTTTGTTCGGATTTGGTTGGCAATCCTGTCGAAGAGGCCGCCCCTTTGAACATCTATAATTACAAGTGGCAATTCAGTCATAATTGCCAGGCCCAAAGCTTCAGTTTTTAATGATAACCCGCCGGATGTTGTTGTTACCGCCAAGGCCCAGCAAAGCTGGCACCTATTGCTGAAGTAATGCCTGCAATTTCGTCTTCGGCCTGAAATACTTTTGCCCCCAGTGATTTGTGCTTTGCCAATTCAATTAAAATATCTGTTGCCGGTGTGATAGGATAAGAACCAAGGAACAAAGGCCTTCCTGAACGTTCAGAAGCCGCAAGCAATCCCCAGGCAGCAGCAATATTACCGGTAATATTTCGGTATTTGCCTTTATCAAGTTGTGCAGGTGCTACCTGGTAAGTAGATTCAAGTGCTTCGATTGTATCGGCAAAGTCATAACCAGCCTGAAGAACAATCTTATTTGCTTTGATCGTATCGGGTTTCGAACGGAATTTCTTTTCAAAATATTCAAATGTACTATTCAGGTCGCGGTTAAAGAGAAAATAAATCATACCCAGCGCGAACATATTCTTGCTTTTGTCGGCAGTCTTTGCATCGTAACCGGCATCTGCAAGGCTTGCCCTTGTGAGTGAAGTAACAGGTGCCTTAACAAGATTAAAACCTTCAAGGGAGCTATCTTCAAGCGGATTGCTTTTGTATCCGGCCTTTTCAATTGCTTTATCTTCAAATGAATCCAAATCAGTTATAATAGTTGCACCTTTCTTGCCCATTTGATATTTGCTTTTAACGATGCCGGGTTCATGGCAACCAACACATCGCAGTAATCGCCATAAGTATAAACCTTATTTTTCCCGATATTTACCTGGAACCCGGAAACGCCTGCAACAGTATTATGCGGGGCACGAATCTCAGCAGGATAATCGGGGAATGTAGCCAAATCGTTCCCAAATATTGCAGAACTATCAGAAAATAAAGTGCCGGTAAGCTGCATGCCATCGCCTGAATCGCCGACAAATTTGATCACAACACTTTCCAGCTCCTTAATTTTTATCTTTTTTGCCATAATTTCTAATCCTTCATAATGAACTTAAAACTTTGATTCCTTATTGTACTTAAATTATAGAAAACTTAACCTGCAATTTTTAAACCAAAAATTAATTCCTATTTGAATTTATCTTGTTCTAACAAACCAATATTACAAAGGTTCAAGATATATTCTCATAAAATTAATACTTGTATATTTATACGCTAAATATGTATAATTATTAAAAACGTCAAAATTAATAATTTGTAGATATTAAGTAGCACTGGAGAATAAATTTATTTGCAAATTTGTTTCTATTTTAGGCCAATAGACTTTTAAAATATTTATAAAGTATATTTAATCAGGACTATGCGATAATTCTAAAAGCCTACAGCCTAAGGTCTAAACAATAATATTAAAGATATGGCATTAATCAAATCTGTAAGAGGCTTTACACCTGTAATTGGCAAAAATTGTTACCTGGCAGATAATGCCACTGTGATAGGCGATGTAGTAATCGGCGATGATTGCAGCATCTGGTTTAACGCTGTCATAAGGGGCGATGTAAATTCAATAAAAATCGGAAATAAAGTGAATATCCAGGATGGGGCAGTTTTGCATTGCCTATACGAAAAATCGAAAATAGAAATCGGGGATAATGTAACCATTGGCCACAACGTAATTATACATGGGGCTACATTGAAAGACAACGTGCTTATTGGCATGGGCGCGATTGTAATTGACCATGCCATGATTGGCGAAAATTCAATTATCGCGGCCGGTGCGGTCGTGTTGGAAGGTACTATTGTTGAACCGGGAAGCATTTACGCCGGGGTACCTGCAAAATTTATTAAAAAAGTGAATCCCGTGCAAGCTGCTGAAATGAATATAAAAATTGCCAATAATTATTTATTATATGCAAGTTGGTTCAAAGATTCGTAATATTGTCTGCATCGTTTTTAGAAAATTCAGTGGCCAATAAAAAAATATCTGTAAACGAAAAAAATGCTGCACTTGACGGTATTGTTTTCGAGAATCTTTTCAATGAATTGTATGTACCACTCTGCAGGTATTGCATTCAATTTATTCGAATCCCGGAAATAGCTGAAGAAATTGTCCAGGAACAATTTGTTTATATTTGGGAAAAACGCTTTGATATTCATATCCATACATCATTAAAATCCTATCTTTATGCTTCGGTCAGGAACAAATCTATAGACTATCTGAAAAGTAAATTTGCCAGGATTAATTTCGTCAACGAGCAATCATCTTACGAGTTGATTGAAACTTTAAATCCTTTAAACATAATTGAAGAAACTGAACTTTCTTCAATCCTGACCATAGCAATTGAAAGCCTCCCGGAGAAATGTCATATTATTTTTACAATGAGCCGTTTTGGTGACCTGACCAATAAACAAATTGCTCAGGAACTCGAATTATCAGAAAAAACAATTGAAGCCCAAATAACAATTGCAATTAAGAAAATTAAATCTTTTGTGGAAAAATATTATGTCCTGGTTTAAAAAATATTGGCTATGATAACAATTATTGTGTTCCTTTCTTGAACGGCGAAGCCCTCAACGAAGTTAAATTTTGTGATTTGGAGCTTTGGTGGCAAAAATTAAGTTGCCACCAAAACACAAAAACACAAAAGAACACCAAAATTCAAATATGCTAAATATGTTCACCCACATTTACTTATATCATAGCTATAATATTTTATAACTGAATTCTTGTATTCTATACTTAGAACCTGTAATGAAATAACATGGTTATTATTTCAGTTATATCAGCGTTTGAAAATCTGTGTCATTTGCGCTCTAATCTTTAAAGGAACGAGGATAATGCAGATGCTTTGCATCGTTGATAAATACAAATTTTAATAAATAATGATTTAATGTCGTTGACTTAACGAAAAACCCTTCGACTCCGCTCAGGGTTCATCTTTAGCAAAAGGTGTACGTTGAGCGGAGTCGAAACGTACTTGCAAAATAATCGGCTTAAGTCAACGACATTGAATAATGATTATGTTATTTCGTAACAATTAATTAGTTTTTTTGTGGGTTACCTATATGCCAAGCATTTCAATAAGTCTCATTAAGGAAATTAACAGTTGAACTAGTTTTTCATTCCAATTTACACAATATCCTTTAAGGGTAACCGGTCATTTTTTCGCCATACTTTAAAACCAAAAGTATGAAGACAGAAATGAACATTGATCTGGCAATCCGCTATCTGACAGGAAAAGTTGCGGATAACGAGAAAAGGCAGTTTGAATACTGGCTGAACGGATCCGAAACCAATTTTGCCCAATTCAGCGAATTTAAAAAATATTGGGAACTTTCCGGAATTGCTTTTCAAAATTACAACCCAAACAATTCAAAAGGATGGGAAAATGTCAGCAGGAAAACTATATTAAAAATTAAGACCAGGACATTACCTTATAGATTTTTAAAAATTGCCGCTTCGATATTAATTATTATTTCCTTAGGTATTGCTGGCAAAATTATTTATAACTGGTTCTCAGGTTGAAGAAATTGCGACTATTGTTTCGGCAAACAATATAATATCAGTAGTACTTTCGGATAGTTCAAAAGTTTGGCTTAATGCCAGCAGCGAATTGAAAGTTCCTAAAGTATTTAAAGGGAACAAACGGAATGTTTGGCTTAAAGGCGAAGCATTTTTCGAAGTGGCAAAAAATCCAAACAAGCCATTTAAGGTATATGCACATGGCACAACCACACAGGTTGTCGGGACATCTTTTAATATAAGGGCACTGGACAGTGCCCGTGAAGTTTTATTAACGGTTGTAACCGGCAAAGTTTGGTTTTCATCAGACAATAATAAAAGCAAGAAATTAATCCTTTCACCGGGTCAGAAAGGCTTATGTGATATTTTAGACGGGCAGTTACAAATGGGAAATAACAGAAATGTAAACTTCCTGGCATGGAAAACACGCAAGCTCCAATTTAACAATGCTTCGTTGGACGATGTTTGCGAAGCCCTGCGTGAATACTATTACATTAATATTACTCCCGGCATTTATGCCCGTTCTCAAAAGTATTCGTTTACAGGTAATATCAATAATGCATCTTTAAGGGAAGCCCTTAGTATTATTGAATTGACGTTGGGGATTAAGTTTGAAAAAAACGGTATAACATATAGTGCAAAATGAACAAAAGGCCTCAACCCCTAACCCCTTCTCCGAAAGGAGAAGGGGAAGTCCCTCTCCGATTGGAGAACTAAGCGTAGCGTTCTCACGACCGAAGGGAGTAGCGTTTAGTGTAAGGTTAAAAAATACAATTATGAAAAATTTAAATTACTTATTACTTATCTTCATTTTCTCGGGTTGCCAGAAAATAATTCATGAACAGGATTTTAAAATTTCAAAAATAGGAAATGTAGATGAAATGAACTTGGCCATTAACGGATTGTATGCAAGGCTGGAACAATATATAAACAATCATAATCCTGCACCTCAGTATCTGGCTGACGATATGAAGTATGGTGGTTTTACCAAATATATTGATGGTGGTAATGGTATTGCAACTGATAATTGGAAATGCCTTTACAACATAATAACAAGCGCAAATAATATTATCGTGCAGGTTCAAAATACAGTTAATATTAAAACTGAAATGAAAGCTGGTTTGGGCGAGGCTTATTTATTAAGGGCTTATGCGTATTTCAGTTTAGTCAGGATATTCGGAGCAGTTCCCATTGTAAATAATATTGAAGTTAATTCTGCTTTGTCTAAATCGTCAATTCAGGATGTTTATGCCTTTATTGAATCCAATTTATTAAAGGCAGCTGCATATTTGCCAGTTAATAAATCTATGGCCAGGGTTCCCAATCAATCGCCCGTGAGCGGTAGCGCAAATGCAATGTTGGCCGAAGTGTATTTAACTATGGGAGGATATCCTTTATTGGACAATTCAAAATATATTAAAGCTATACAGGTTGCAAAGAACGTTATGGATAGCGCAAATGTTTATGGCTTTACACTTTTGCCCGATTATGCAAATCTTTGGGATTCACAACATGTTTTGAACAACGAAGTTTTATTCGGCCTTTTTTTCTCCATGCAGGGTTATAAATTAGTTCATTGGGGCAATGATGAATATAATTCCGGAACAGCCTACGAAAATACGATATCGAATGGTACTGGAAACGGCTATACAGGAGCAAGCATTGATTCCGGTTTTGGCACACCGCCAAATGATATATTGTTTTTTCCAATTTATCCCGGTGATATTTTTTTTAACAACTTTCCCGAATCGTATAGGAAGGAAGTTACATTTCAGACAACGTATTTAACGGGAACCACCACAACTATTTATAATCCTGATTCAACAAGCTATTTAATTGTTGATAGCTTTAAACGGATTAAAGCGTTTCAATACAATTCCAATGTTTTCTATAAAAAATTTGGCAACTATATTAAGTACGATTCACTATCAGTTTTAATAGAATTTCATAACAGAGTTTGGGATACTATTGTTGGTGGACACCATTATTATTATTACGAACTCGATTCTACCAAAGGCAGGATAGGAAGGAATTATTATATGAACATGGGGCAGCCATTATATATTTACAGGTATGCCCACACATTGTTAACCTATGCCGAAGCCAAAGCCCGTTCAGGCCAGTTGGACGCTTCGGCTTACGAAGCGGTGAATATGGTACGCCGCAGGGCAAACAAAGCAGATATAAATTCCCCTTCGAAATACGATTTGCAACCCGGGTTATCGGCCACACAATTTGCCGATTCGGTGGTACAGGAACGTGCTGGGAGTTCTGTGGTGAAGAAGAAGGACGATGGTACGACTTATTACGATTGGAAATGATAGAACAATTGCCAAAGTTGAAAACTTATCCACTACCGCCCACTCCTATCCCGGTTTTTACGAAATCGGATTATTTTGAGGCGTTGCCAAGTGGCGATAAAGCATTAGACCCGAATTTGAAATGAAAGAAAAAAAGGCCTCACCCCAGCCCTCTCCGAATGGAGAGGGAGTTTCCTTTCTTCGTATTAAGAACGGAAATAAAGTTAAAACTACTTTCTGGAACAGAAAAAACAATATTCGGCTTTCAAGTCCCTCTCCTTTTGGAGAGCTATGCGAAGTGTTCTCACGACCGAAGGGAGTAGCGTTTAGGGTAAGGCTTGCATTTAAAAATTACCACCCCAGCCCCTCCTTAACTTCAACAAGCTCAGTTATCAGGAGGGAAAACAGAGTTGCGGCAATTGAAAATTGGCGCTCTGTTATAGCCCCTTTTTAAGTGGTTGGGGTTTTTGGATAACAATGAAAAACTATAATATGAAAAATTTCAAATATTTACTGCTTATCCTCATTATCTCAAGCTGCAAGAAAATACTGCACGAGCCTGATTATAATATTTCACAAATCAATTCAACTGATGAAATGAATATTGCCGTAAATGGCTTATATGCAAGGCTGGCATTTTATATTAACTGGTATGACGAACCGCCTCAGTATTTTGCAGATGATTTTGGATACTTCGGTGTTAAATATTCTGAGTCGGGGGATGTTACAGCAACTGACAGATGGGCAAATCTTTATTGTATTGTTATATCGGCCAACAATATTATTTGCCAGTTTCAAAACAACCCGAATATAAAAAACGATTTGAAAGCTGGTTTGGGCGAGGCTTATTTGTTCAGGGCTTATGCATATTACAGATTGGTGAGGATATTCCCGTACCCCTTGTTAAAAATACCGTAGTTAATACTACTTTAGCTTTATCGTCGTTTTCGGATGTTTATTCTTTTATTGAATCCGATTTATTAAAAGCTGCCAATTATTTACCCAAAAGCAAATCAAATGCGCGGATTCCAAATCAATCGCCAGTGAGCGGGAGTGCAAAAGCAATGCTGGCCGAAGTGTATTTAACTATGGGAGGATATCCGGTATTGGATAATAATAAATATTTACAGGCTGCCCAGGTTGCAAAAAATGTTATGGATAGCGCCAATATTTATGGTTTTAACCTTTTGCCCGATTTTGCAAACCTTTGGGATGGTAATCATGAGCTGAACAACGAGGCTTTGTTTGGGCTTTACTTCTCAAATAAACCCCCTGAAAAAATTTATACCGGACATGGTAATTACTATTATAGTATAAATCAGGAACTTTACAACTGCTTCAATGTGCTAGCCCCAAATGATTCCTTTAGTACTCCAATCGGACTGGTCCTGGTGATATTTTTTATAACACATTTCCTCCATCGTACCGTAAAGATGAAACATTTCAAAATGTTTATTTAACAAGTAATACTTCAATTACATATTCACCCGATTCTTCAAATTATATTCAGGTTACAAATAATATTTCTTCCAATTATTATAGTCAATGGAATGGCAATATTTATTACAGAAAATTTGGTTTGCTATACGGTTATAAATATACTGCTTCTATTACTAACTACGGGCACACACAATATTATCCCGGAAATGGTTATAGTTTAATACGCGATTCAACAAATGGGTATGTAAAAAGAAATGTTACTTTAAACATGGGGCAACCCATTTACATTTATCGTTATGCGCATGTATTATTAACTTATGCAGAAGCTAAAGCCCGCGCCGGCCAGTTGGATGTTTCTGCCTACCAGGCTGTAAATATGATACGCCGACGTGCAAATAAAGTGGATATAAATTCACCTTCGAAATACGATTTGCAACCCGGGTTATCGGCTACACAATTTGCCGATTCGGTGGTACAGGAACGTGCCTGGGAGTTCTGTGGTGAAG
>CAVSGB010000327.1:0-4510 GCA_963726845.1 uncultured Bacteroidota bacterium
TCCTTTTGGATAAGTGGCCTTACTACTGAATTTCAGGCCGCTTCAGTATTTCTTTCCACTTATCCTTATCGGGATATTTAATAATTTCCATTTTTAAAATCTTTCTTAAAAAATTGAAAGATGAATATATCTAAAAGCAATTGTGGTCAAAATTAATCAATGAAAATATTCAAACTAATCAAAATTCGGATATTTTTTACTTTACCTAAAATCCGCAAGTCACGGGGTGACTTATTAAAGTTCAATAATTTAAATGAATGAAATTTTTTTTAGTCACCCCGTGGTTTTCAGCCAATTAACCTCAAACCTGCGGATTAAAGGCTTTACTATAAATTACACTAATTTTTGTTTCAATAAATCTATAAAATCATTTTCTCTAAAGGAATGACTAAAATACCCTGTGCCCCTTTTTGTTTTAGTTTATCGATTACACTCCAGAAGTCTTTCTCTTCAATAACCGAATGTAAAGAGCTCCAGCCTGCTTTAGCAAGTGGAACAACTGATGGGCTTTTCATTCCGGGTATTAAATTAATAATTTCATTTAAATTTTCGTTTGGTGCATTAAGTAAAATATATTTATTCTTTTTTGCTTTTTGAACAGAACGAATACGGAAAATCATGTCATCCAGGATATTCCTTTTAACCTGGCTTAGATTTTCATGTTCAATCATCACGGCTTCAGAATACTGAACAATCTCAACTTCTTTTAGGTTGTTGCTAAATAATGTACTTCCCGAACTTACGATATCAAATATTGAATCTGCAAGTCCTATTCCTGGAGCAATTTCAACTGATCCACTAATTTCATGTATTTCGGCATTTATGTTTTTTTTAATCAAAAATTCCTTCAAAATATTAGGATAACTCGTTGCTATGCGTTTACTATTGAAATAACCAATCCCACTATAATTTTCTTGTTTTGGAATTGCCAATGATAAACGACATTTTCCAAATCCAAGCTTTTCAGTAATTGTGAGCATTTTACCTTTTTCGTTTATTACATTCTCCCCCACTATGCCAATATCTGAGACACCATCGGCAACGTATTGGGGAATATCGTCATCCCGAAGATATAATACTTCGATCGGAAAATCCTGCGAAGAAGCCAATAACCTGCCACCCCCGCTATCGAGTGTTATATCACATTCTGCAAATAATAATAAAGACTTTTCGCTTAATCTGCCTGATTTCTGAATTGCAACCCTGAGTTTTTCCATACTACTATTTTTAAACTAAAAAAGGCCTGCAGTATCTGCAAACCTTTCATTTTTTAAATCGAGATTATACATTTTCTACATACAAGTCAGCAAATAAAAACATGATGCCTATGGGGATGTCCAAACTTGCCCTGATTATATGTATTACCGAAAATCATTTTATTTATTATACTTTCTGCAAATTTAATAAAATTAATCCAGAAAAAAAATTCAATATCCAGGAATCAATTTTAAATAATGAATTGTTCTTACACTTTGATCCCGACAATTAAAATATCGTCTGTTTGTTCCATTTTGCCACGCCAATCGACGTGCCGTTTTTCAAGTATTTCAGGTTGTATGTCCAAAGGTTGGGAATGTATTTCAATTAATAATTGGTTGAATTGGCCTATTTTAAATTTTTTATTTGATTCCTGGCCTATCTGATCTCGAAACCCGTCAGAAAACAGATATATAATATCATTTTTTTCGAGCTTTACCGGTTTATTTGTAAATGGTTTAATAACCGGACGTATCCCAACAGGCATCATGTCGGCCTTAAGTTCAATAATTTGCATATCGCGGATAATATAACATGAATTATTGGCACCGGAATAATCGAGTTGCATTTTTAAATGATCAATAACACATAATGCTATATCAATACTATCTTTTGTATCGTCCCCGCGTCCTGTTTTTCGCAATGCTAAAATCAACCTATCCCGAAATTCGTCAAGCACTTCGTTAGCCATAAGGTTTTTATCCTGGTTAATAACTTCCTTTATTAAAGAAATGCCCAATGTACTCATAAATGCACCGGGGACACCATGCCCTGTGCAGTCTGCAACGGCAATATAAACCTTATCACCTTTTGTAGTCATATAAAAATAATCCCCAGAGACTATATCTTTCGGACGATTGAAAATAAAGCTTTCGGGAAAAACAGATTTCATTGTTTCGCCTGGAATTACTAATGCTTTTTGAACTAAGCTTGCGTATGAGATACTATCAGTTATTTGTTGCTTTTGAAGGCTTAAAACATCGCTATAATGTTTTTTTTCCTGATACCTTTGGTAAAATTGAAGAGATACCATTCCCGCAAAACCCAAGCAAATTAATGTGAACATAAGCAATATCCTCTGTTTCATCGTTTTAGATTTCTCGTTTTTTAGTTCAAGGTCTTTAAATTGAATTTCTTTTTGCTTTTGAAGAGTTTGCATTGCCTGAAAATCTGCAAGAAATTTTTGGCGTTCTAACTGGTGCCTTAAAGATTTTATAAGCTTGCTTTCCCTTTCATAAATTTTTGCAATTTCAGAAATCTGGCCTTCTACAAACCCTCCCGGCCCAGTGCCGCGACAAAGGATTTATATGCGTACATTGCATTTCGAAAATCGTTTTTATTTTCGTAAAGCTTTGACAATGCTTTGTAACTAAGTTGAATTACTTCCTGAAAATTATTTTTTTTGGCTAATTCTAAACCTGAAGTAAGAAATTCATTTGCTTTAGTAAAATTTTTCAATTCAAGGTACGAATTTCCAATGTTGAACATCGACACAGCCATTCCCTGCTCGAAATTTAACTCTTTCTTCAATGCAAGGGACTTTTGATAATATTCAATAGCTTTTTCATATTTGTTCCAATCGAAGTTTATATTGCCTATATTGTTGAACGAAAGGGAAATGTTTTTTTTATTTCCAACCTCTTTATCCACTGTAATTGATTGGTTGTAATATTTTAGGGCATCTTCGTATTTGCCCAATTTATAATACGCCACTCCGATACTATTCAAAATACCACCCTTTGAATCTTTATTATTTGTGGATTCCGCAATAGTTAGTGCTTTATTAAAAAATTGAATTGATTTATTATAATCATTTTGGCTATAATAAATGCCGCCTAATTTGTTAAAAATTTCAGAAACACCTTCCTGATCATTCATTTTTTGACGGATTACAAGCGCTTCTCCAAAAGCATCAGCAGCTATTTCATATTGATAAGTATTATCATATACAGAGCCTATTTCATAAAGAATTTCTGCCTGCCCTTTTATATCACCTAATTCTTTCTTCAGCGCTAAAGCCTCCTTATAAGCTTTTACACTCATGTTATATTGACCTGAATCGTAATAAACATTTGCAATTTCATCCAGTGCATTTACTTCACCTGCTTTATCGCCTTTCTTTTTTAAAATGCTATAGGAATTGTTTAAATAACTTAAGGCTTTACCCATCTGTCCATTTTCGTGAAAAAAGTTCGCTATATCTATATATAATTTAGAAGCTTCTTCAATGTTCCCGTCTTTTTCATGTTCTTCTGCAGATGACACCATTTCTCTAATATGGGCGTTTTGCATTTTTTCGGCAATTGCTTTTATGTGTTTTGATCTTTCTTTCAATATTTCAACAGGTGTATCAACAGATTTTTTAGCCGTTTTGTCATTATTTGAAGTCAACAGTTTATTTATTTCTTCAATTTTTTTTGCAGGGTAACTTTCCAAAGGGTTTATTTCCAATGCAGCCCAAAACATTTTCAAAGCATGTTCGTAATCTTTTGATTTTAAAGCTTTGTTGCCAAGTTCAACCGTATCAATATAATTTTTATCTTTTTGTATTTTCAATTTTTCAATTGCTGCATCTGTAAGCGATTTATCGGCTTTAACTTTTTGAGCAGTTGCATAACTATCTTCTGGTTTTGCTTCGAGGGCTTGTTTATAAATTGCCGAAGCATCTGCGAAATCATTTTTAGCCATATAGTCATCGCCTTTTTTGATAAGGTTTTTGTATTTGTCTTCTAAAGCTTTTTTCTCTTCATTTTTTTTCTTATTCTCGGCTACAATCGCTGCTTTTATTGCATCTATCTGCATTGCAGGATATTTTGTATCAACCTGCAAAGCCAATGCCATTTCATATCCTTTCCCGGCTTCCTCATATTTTTTATCTTTAAATTCCAGATCGGCAGTTTTAATCAAACTATTATATTCATCTTTATTAAGAAAATACAACCTTGAATCAATTGAATCCAAAATATTAAGTTGATTAGCAGGATAATAATCTTCAGGTTTTAAGGCTTTGGCTTTCTCATAATTTTCTTTTGCATCACTATAATTTTTTAAACTAAAAAAATCGTCTGCTTCCTTTATGAGTGTTTTATAATTGCTTTCGAAACCCGGTGTTTTTCTGAGCATTTTTTTTATCTCTTTGGCCTTTTCTAATGCAGTTTGGTTATCAGGTACGTAAACAAGCACACGATTATATGAAACAAGGGCTTCTTCATACTTTTGCTTTTTAAATAAGCCATCGGCATTTATTAATTCT
>CAVSGB010000328.1:0-40818 GCA_963726845.1 uncultured Bacteroidota bacterium
TGAACATTTTAATTTTGCTGGTATAATTGGGGTTGCATTTGAAATGCCAGTTTCCAGGCATTTGAGTATTCATATGGAACCTCGTGTAAAATATTTTCTTAATTCAATAAATACTAACGATCAGATTAGTACACATCCTTATTCTATTGGGCTGTTTTCGGGTATTGCTTATAGATTTTAAATTTATCATATTGAAAATTAAACTTTGGACTTATTTTTTCAGATTAGTCAATTGAGAATTAAACTATCTGTCTTTAAGCCATTTTTTAGCTAACTTTGCAACTTCAAAAATTCGGTAATTATGCGGTTGAAAGGATGGTGGCTATTGATGGTAGCTTTATTCGGACTTTTATTTGTTACATTAATTTTTTCACCTGGGAAATATGAGAAATCAATTGAATTCAAAGAAAGGTATGCAATTTTTTCGATACATATTCCAAATAAGCTCGATTTTTCGGGCGAGTGTGTCCCGCTCGAATACTTCGATGTGAGAGAATGTATCGACCGGGAACTTAATATCAATACCTACTGGCATTCGCAGACTATTTTTTATTTAAAGAGGTCGAACCGCTATTTTCCTGAAATAGATTCAATCTTAAAATCAGAGCAGGTACCTTCCGATTTTAAATACCTGGCTGTTGCCGAGAGCGGGTTGACAAATACTGTTTCGCCTTCAAATGCAGTTGGGTTCTGGCAATTTTTAAAAAATACCGGTAAAGAATGTGGCTTAGAAATCAATAATGAAATCGATGAGCGATATAACCTCGAAAAATCAACAAGAGCAGCCTGCAGATTTTTCAAACAAGCTTATAAGATTTATAACAACTGGACTCTGGCAGCAGCTTCATACAATATGGGCAAACCTGCCCTCTCTAAAACCCTTGAAATAGAAAAAGAAAATAATTATTACAACCTGGCGCTTAACGAAGAGACTTCCCGTTATATTTATCGAATTCTTGCAATAAAAATAATTATCGAAAATCCCTATTTATATGGCTTTCATGTCCCAAAAACAGATTTATACCCTCCTTTGAAATATACAGAAATAAAAATTAATTCTCCAATCCCTGATATGGCAGATTTTGCAAAGGAACACAATACCAATTATAAAATGCTAAAACTTTTCAATCCCTGGCTTCGCAAAGATACATTGACAAACAAAGGAAAGGTTATTTATTCAATAAGAATCCCGATTGGAGGTTTTCGTGAATCATTATACAATGAGGTTAAAGTTTTGGCTGATACCTTTAAATTAGTAAAGCCCTTATAATCCAATACAACTTGAAAAGTATAGAAAAAAACGGAAACGAACAATATATCGAAGATCCGGAATTAATAAATGTTTACGGTGCCAGGGTACATAACCTGAAAAACATTAATGTTTCAATTCCCAGAAACTCGCTTGTTGTAATCACCGGCCTTAGCGGGAGCGGAAAATCTTCACTTGCTTTCGATACAATTTACGCCGAAGGACAACGCCGGTATATGGAAACAATGTCAGCTTATGCAAGGCAGTTTCTTGGAAATATGGAAAGACCTGATGTCGATAAAATCACCGGGCTTAGTCCAGTTATTTCTATTGAACAAAAAACGACCAATAAAAATCCACGCTCTACAGTAGGCACTATTACCGAGATTTACGATTTTCTACGACTACTTTATGCCCGCGCATCTATCGCGTACTCGTATGAAACAGGCGAGCAAATGGTGCGCTATACTGAGGAGCAAATTATTAAAATTATACTTAATCAATTCGAAAATAAAAAAGTCTATATTCTCGCACCTTTGGTTAAAGGCCGTAAAGGGCATTACAAAGAGCTTTTCGAGCAAATTCGCAAAAGAGGTTTCCTGCATGTGAGGATTGACGGGGAAGTACGTGAAATAGTCCATGGATTAAAACTGGACAGGTATAAAATACACAATATTGAGATTGTTATAGACAAACTGGATGTAAGCGAATCGGATTCAAAAAGGTTAAAAGATTCCGTTGCCATAGCAATGAAGCACGGTAAAGGAATACTAATGTTGTTAGACAAAGACACAAATGATGTCAGGTATTTTAGCCGTTTGCTGATGTGTCCTACAACTGGCTTATCATACAATGAGCCGGCCCCTCATTCATTTTCATTTAATTCGCCACAAGGAGCTTGTCATAAATGCAATGGGTTGGGTAAAATTGGCGAACTGGATATTAAAAAATTAATCCCAAACCCGACTTTGTCTATTAAAAGAGGCGGAATAGCGCCTTTCGGCCCTTACAAAAGCTCACTTATCTTCTGGCAACTCGAAGCAATAGCTGCAAAGCATGAGTTCACCCTTAATACACCTATTGAAGAGATACCTGAAGAGGCAATGAATATTATACTATACGGTTCTGAAGAATCTTTTAAAATGCCAAGTATTCCCGGTGGGCTTTCAAACTATTTTTTGAGTTTCGACGGCATTGTAAATTATATCAATTTGCATAACGATTCAGACGATAATGGCAAAAAGTCCGAAAACACTTACATACGCGAAATCGAATGTCCTGAATGTAAAGGCCAGAGGCTAAACAAAGAATCACTCCATTTCAGGATAGCTGAAAAAAATATTGCTGAACTCAGCAAAATGGACATAACAAGTTTGGCATCATGGTTTGATAATATAGAAAACAAGCTAAACGAAAAGCAACGTGCTATAGCGATAGAAATCCTTAAAGAAATCCGCACCCGTGTTGGTTTTCTTTTAAATGTCGGACTTGACTATCTTTCTTTGGACAGGCCATCGCGGACATTATCCGGGGGCGAAAGCCAGCGTATAAGGCTTGCTACGCAAATTGGTTCTCAATTGGTAAATGTTTTATACATCCTGGACGAACCGAGTATCGGGCTTCACCAGCGCGACAATGTAAGGCTAATTGATTCGCTTCGCAAGCTCAGGGATTCAGGCAATTCAATAATTGTTGTCGAACATGATAAGGAAATGATAAATTCCTCAGATTTTGTTATAGACATGGGTCCAAAAGCCGGAAGGCATGGTGGTGAAATAGTGGAAACCGGTACTCCAAAAGAAATAGAACAGGGCTGTTCTTATACATCACTTTATTTATCGGGCAAAAAAGAAATTCAGGTTCCTGTTAAACGTCGCAAAGGGAATGGAAAACATCTTATAATAAGAGGGGCAAAAGGTAATAACCTGAAAGATTTGACTATGAATATTTCGCTGGGAATGATGATTTGTATTACAGGAGTCTCAGGAAGCGGCAAATCTTCATTAATTAATGAAACGTTGCATCCCGCTTTAAGCAAGCATTTTTACAATTCTTTGGCTGATCCTCTTGATTACGATAAAATTATCGGGATTGAAAATATTGACAAAGTAATTGAAGTCGATCAATCGCCGATTGGACGGACACCACGCTCAAATCCGGCCACCTATACAGGTGTTTTTTCAGATATCCGAAAATTATTCGAGATGACCCCGGAATCGAAAATCAGGGGTTATGGCGCCGGACGATTTTCCTTCAATGTAAAAGGAGGCCGTTGCGAAACATGCCGGGGCGCTGGTGTTCAAACTATCGAGATGAATTTCCTGCCCGATGTTTACGTAGTTTGCAAAGAATGTAATGGCCATCGCTATAACCGGGAAACACTTGAAATTAAATATAAGGGTGAGTCGATAAGCGATGTGTTGGACATGACCATCAACCAGGCTGTTGATTTTTTCAGCAGTATTCCGCCAATCCACCGAAGGTTGGAAACTTTAAAACAGGTTGGGTTAGGATATGTTACACTCGGCCAGCCATCGACAACACTCTCAGGTGGCGAATCACAGCGTGTAAAGCTTGCAGCAGAACTTTCAAAAAAAGATACAGGCAAAACCCTCTATTTACTTGACGAACCTACAACCGGACTTCATTTTGAAGATATTCGTGTCCTTATCGATGTTTTAAACAAACTGGTTGAAAAAGGCAATACAATAATTATAATTGAACATAATCTGGATGTTATTAAAGTAGCTGATTATATTATCGACCTTGGGCCGGAAGGTGGACAAAGAGGTGGTGAAATAGTTTGCATGGGCACTCCGGAAGAAATTATTAAAAATAATGAAAGTTATACGGCACAATTTTTAAAAAGAGAAATGGACCATTCAAATCATTTATAAGATTTTCGACTTCACAAAAAATATTATTTTTACACGTCAAAATATTATTTAATTCGTAAATCAGTACATTGGTACGTTGATAAACTATCACTTTAAAAACAAAGAAATGATAACCGGTGAAGAATTAATAAAAGATGCTTTTAAAAAGAAAAATTGGGCGGAAATTCAGATTTCAGATTCGTGGCGGATTTTTAAAATTATATCAGAATTTGTTGAAGGTTTCGAAAAATTATCGAGGATAGGGCCGTGTGTATCAATTTTTGGTTCAGCCCGAACTACTCCTGACAACAAATATTTTAAATTAGCCGAAGACATAGCCTACAAGCTAACCCAACTTGGTTATGGAATTATTACCGGTGGAGGCCCGGGAATTATGGAAGCCGGAAACCTTGGAGCAAAAAAAGGTGGCGGAAGTTCGGTAGGCATCAATATTGCCTTACCATTTGAACAACAACCAAACATGTTTATAGATACAGATAAACTGATCACTTTTGACCACTTCTATGTCAGGAAGGTCATGTTTGTGAAGTATGCCCAGGGTTTTGTGGTTCGTGCCGGGCGGTTTTGGGCAACTTAGATGAAATGTTCGAAGCAATAACTCTTATCCAAACCGAAAAAATTGGAAAATTCCCGATAGTACTTGTGGGAAAAGAATATTGGGCAGGCCTGATAAAATGGGTTAAAGAAGTTATGCTTGAAGACCAGGCCAATATTAGCCCCGATGATATGGAGTTATTTTCAATAGTTGAAACGGCTGATGAAGCTGTGAATATTATAAATACATTCTACTCGAAATATCTGCTTAGTCCGAATTTCTAATATTTCAGCAATTTAGCCTAATAGATTGTAGGCTCTTAGGCAAAAAATAACCTTAGATTTAAAAACACACGTTATCTTGGTTCAGAAATTCTTATTTCAGCTTTTGATGATATTTCCCCTGCCATGAATCTATTTCCTTTAACTTATTTTCGAATTGTTTGAGAATATCCTGGACACGCAGCAAACCCCAGCCCGGGCCAACAAGAAACCATGGCGGGACTTCTCCCGCGATCCGTTCAACTACAAATTCAGGGTTAAGCCGTTCGACAATTCTGACCATCAAATCGAGATAATCATCCAAATTATAATGTCGAAAATGAGATGGATTCTCATAGTATTCAACTGCCATCGGTGTATCTTTTATAATTTGCAATTGATGAAATTTTATTGTTGTTAAAGGCAGCAATGAAATTGTACTTACCGAACCCAAAATTTCTTTATCCGATTCACCCGGCAAACCTACTATAAAATGTGCCCCGGTTTTAATTCCCAATTTTGCCGTATCATGAATGGCATCGAATGATTGCTGAAATGAGTGGCCACGGTTTATTTTTTGCAATGTTTTGTCGTAAATTGATTCAACGCCATATTCAATAATTATATAATATTTCTCAGACAACCGGGCAAAATAATCAAGCTTTTCGTTATCGATACAATCAGGCCGTGTACCAACTACTAAACCTATAACACCTGGAAATTGCAAGGCTTCTTCATAAATTTTTTTTAAATAACCTAAAGGTGCATGTGAATTTGAATATGCCTGAAAATATGCAAGATAGTTATTTGCCCTGCGATATCTTACACGATGAAACTCAACACCTTCTATTAGTTGCTGGGTAATGCTTTTTGGTGGTCTGCAATATGAAGGATTAAATGCATCATTGTTGCAATATGTACAACCACCTGTAGCAACAGTTCCATCGCGGTTCGGACAGGTAAAGCCGGCATCGAGCGTAAGTTTTTGAACCCTCTCGCCAAAATGTTTTTTGAAATGCTCAACATAAGAATTAATCCTTCTGCTATGCCCCCAGGGATATATTGGATTTATTGAAGATTGTTCCGACTGCATTGAATATAATTTCTTATGTATCCTTTATTTCAATTTTTTTAATGCTAACAGGCTTTAGGATAATAGGCTGAAGGAAAATAATACTATGGCCTTTAGTCTTTAGCCTAAAAGCCTAAAGATTAAACCTTTTCCACCAAATTTAAATTAACATACCACACAAATCCATCAACAACGGTGAGACCCATTTCGAGGAGGTAACCTGCATATCTTTTAACCTGGGCATAGTAACGGGCATCCTGTCGCTTCCCAAATTTATAATCTATTACAAGCGCTTTGTTGCCGTTGATCAAAACCCTGTCCGGTCGGTACATGTGCTGGCCAGGGACTACAATTCCAGCTTCATTCATCACTTTCCATTTACCGCTAAACCAATCTGAGAATGGCACTTCTGATAATATCGATTTTATTTCAACGATTAAATTTTCCTTTTCAGACTCTTTTAAAAATCCATTTAGAATCATTTCATTCACAGCTTTTTCAATATCATCAAAGGTTATAATATTTTGAAATAGCCTATGCATAATACTGCCATATTCCCTAATCGGTGGTTTTTTTAATTCTGTTTTATCCCAGAACCCCATTGTATCGTAACGTTGTCGTAATTTTTCATTTAGCTTACCAACCGGGCAATTGTCCAGAAATATTTCTTCTGTAATATTGATTTTCTTTTTGCTGGTTTTTGACAATTTACCAAATTCAAAAATTTGTTCGTCTGTTTTCCATAACTCAGAAATATTTACCTGAGGAAATTCAGTTTCTTGGCTATTTGCAGAAGCATACATCATAGCAAACATCAATTCTCCTGTGGTTGAAAATTTATTTTCTTTTTTCGAAATTGGGGCAAATACAAATAAATTCTCAATTGCACGGGTAAAGGCCACATAAAGTAAGTTGAGGTTATCGACCAGCGACTGCGCCTTTTCAATGTAATACTGGTTGGCAAAAACTGTGTCCTGTAACGATGAAGAGTAACGCAATGGAATATTTTCAAGCTCATTAAAGGGTTCCTGACCAGAAGAACACCAAATAACCGGGGCATTTAAACCGGAACTTTCGAAATTCCAGTTGCAAAATGGTATAATAACATTTGAAAACTCAAGGCCTTTCGATTTGTGGATTGTCAGCACCCTGATGGCATCTTGTTCTTCCGATACCGAAACTGAGAAAGTTGATTGTTTTTCATCCCAATATTCTAAAAATGAAGAAATGCTTGCCGGGTTTGACTTTATAAACTCAGCAATACAATCCTGAAATGCCTGTAAAAATGGCAAATCTTTAATTTGTATGTTGAGGTTAAAAATTTCCACTATACGTTCAAACAATTCATCGGGCGATAAATATTTCAATTGCTCATTATTTTCTATGAGTATTGATGGAAGATCAATAATATTTATAATTGATCCTTTAAAATTGACATCTTCGGGTAATTCACGGGTCAAAATATTTTCAAAATACAAATGATAATCTAAAGCAAGCGAAGCCTTATTTATCTCGTCTTCAGGATTGACAAGATAATGGAATACTTTTATCAGAAAAATGACTACTGTTGAATTTTTTAGAAATGACGATTCATTTGAAATTACATTGTAACTATAAGGATGATCTGCCGGAACTGATTGGCTGTATTCATTAAGATAATCTATTATTATTCGCCCTTCAGCTGCAGTGCGTACCAGTACGGCAATATCTTTGAAGCCTGCAGCCCTGCTTCTGGAGGCTAACGACTACTTCAATTATCAATGGCAGTGTATTTTCTTTCCAATCTTTTTTTTCATTTTCAATAAATTGAATTTTTATGTATCCTTCATCAATAGAGCGCCCTGATGGCAGTTTCTGCATATTGTCCAGGTAAGCTTTTTCGATTATCAATTTTAGAAAAGCAGTATCTCCATCGTTGAAGCTTTTTTCAGACAACAATTGATTTAAATATTGTTGTAAAATTTTAGGTGCTTCATAAAAAAACGTGTTATTGAAAGCTACAATGTTGTATTTGCTGCGCCAGTTAAACACAATATCGTCGTACTTAACGCCGTGTTCAGCAATATCATGATCCAATTGATAAGCCATAATCCGCCAATCGGAATTTCGCCAGCGATAAATCGATTGTTTTACATCGCCCACTAACATTGAATTATAACTCTCTGAAAGGCTGTTTTTAATTAACGGTTTAAAGTTGAACCACTGAACGCCAGATGTATCCTGGAATTCGTCTATCATAAAATGATGGTATGCCTGACCGGTTTTTTCATAAATAAACGGCGAGTCGTTTTCGCCGATAATTACTTTTAGAAAAGCCCCTGAATTGGCCAAAACAAATATGTTGTTTTTTGCAGCATATTCGTTCACTTCCAAAGACAAATCAGCCAAAATCCCTAATGTATAGAAGCTTCTTAAAACTTCGATCGCACTTTTATAAATTCGATAATTATTTTCATAATATTTCAAACATTCCTGGAGCATTTTGAAGAGCCCTGCATCGGCCAATGATTTTATTTTTTCAGCCTCTTCCCCTTTTGGCAGCCAATTATCTAGTGACTCGGCAGCATCAAGGATTCTTTTCGATGGCTCGGTAATTCCGCCTTTCGAAAGTTTAAAAAAATACATTCCGACACTTCCCTGCGAACCATATTTGAAATCTTCTGGGTTAACTCCATATTGCGATATCAAACTAATACCATTTTTCCCATATTCACGAAGTCTCGACTCAAATAACTTCCGGACTATACGTAATTTTTTTTGAAACTCTTTCATCCAATCACGGTCAGATATTTTATTATGGAAAGATATTTGAAATGATTTGAATTGCTCATTAAACAGCTGTTTGCCGAGGTTCAATATTTCCTTTTTAAAATCCCAGCTCTTTCCATCTTCAATCCGTTCTTCAGCAAATTCAGAAAGCCAGTTGAGCAAATCCTTATCGTCCGATAACTTCAGCAGCATTTGATCGGCAGCTTTATCAAGTATTTCGTTAGTATCGAGCGCAAGATCAAAATTCGATTGCAAACCTGCTTCACGGGCAAAAGATTTGATAATCCGCTGAAAGAAGCTGTCTATTGTACTTACACTAAACCGCGAGTAATTATGAAGGATTATTTGAAGCAGGTAATTTGCTTTCCCGGCTAATTCCTGAGAAGATATATTAAATTCCTTTATCAAATATTCCGAATGAGGGGAATGTTCATTTTTGGAAATTTTATAAAGCTCACTGAGAATACGGCTTTTCAATTCTTCAGTTGCTTTGTTTGTAAAAGTAACTGCCAGCATTAATTTATAGTTCTTAGGATATCGAAACAACAAACGCAGATATTCGGAAGTAATCCGAAATGTTTTACCAGAACCGGCAGATGCACGGATCACTTTGAGTTGCGACATACTCGATTTATTTATATACTAAAGTAAAGATTCCTGATGATAATTTTAAAATTTTAAAGTTTATCAAATAAAATTGAAAAATAAATTATTGCAACAATTTTATTGAATTCTCACGTATTAATATTAAATTAACTGTAAATTTTATTATACATATTCAGCTATTGATATATATGTAAACTCAATAAATAAAGGCATTTAATGTTCCGAAAAATTTGTGGCCCAAAACATAATATGAAGTTTTTAAAATTATCTGCAAAAAAATGAGAACCCTGTTGCCAATAATATTCATCTTAAATACACTGACTTTTTTCGGGCAGGATAACAGGAATGAGTTCGAAGAACTTGCTGCTGGCTATTATAACCAGGGCAGGTTTGCACAGGCGGCTGAATTTTACTGCAAATCAGGTTATTCATATTGGAACAATGGCAACAGGATAAAAGCAGTAGAAGTATTTCAAAAAGCCTATGAAATATTTAATAATGAAGGAAGAGACAATGCTGCAATTGGCGTGAGCAACAACCAGGGACTGATTTATCTTGAAGACAATAAATATAGCAACGCTTCAATTGCTTTTAACAATGCACTCAAGCATGCGCGAAAAATTAAAAACATAAATGAAATTTTAAATTCTTTAATCAATTTGGGATCGGTTGAAATTGAATTATCCTCTTATCCGGAAGCAATTGCAAAAAGCAGCGAAGCACTTGAGATTGCAAGGGAAATGAATAACCTGAAAGCCATGGCCAAATGTTATAGCCTGCTTGCTGAAAGCTTTGAGAAATCAGGTGATGGCACAAATGCTTTTAAATATTACGAATTGTTTTCGAGTATCGATAAGAAAATAAAAAAATCAGAGATAGAAGATGTAAAGAATACCTCGCAGGAAGAAATAAATAAGGCACATGAGAAAAAAAGAATAACTGAAATTGAATTAAAAATAAATAAAGGACAACTTAAGCTTACGCAGGATTCATTAGGTATTGCCGAACGCACTGCAAGGGAAAGACAAATGCAGTTAGTTCTCCGTAATTCGCAACTAAGGGAAAAAGAAGTACAGCTTCGATATGAGAAACATCTCAGGACTACCCTGGTGTTATGGATTATTTTCATTACTTTTTTTCTTGCAATACTCGGTTATCTTCTTAGACAAAAACTTTTAGATAATAAAACCCTTAAAAAACAAAAAGAAGAGATTACACAGCAACGAAACAGACTCGATCTTCAAAATAAAAAAATAACAGACAGCATTCAATATGGATTGCGTATACAGCAAGCAATGCTTCCGGAATTATCGAAACTTGGAAATGGGTTCGAAACATTTATTATTTACAGGCCAAAAGATATTGTTTCCGGTGATTTTTACTGGTATTATGAAACAATTGAGAATTCAAATGTTTACAGGTTCATTGCAGTTTCCGATTGCACAGGGCATGGTGTCCCGGGTGCATTTATGTCAATGATCGGGCACAGGCTTCTTGCCGAAATCGTAATCGAGCGGAAAAGGTTCGAGCCATCGGAAATCCTTATGGAGATTAATGATCATTTAAGAAATGATTTAAACAAGGAAAGTAAAAAAACCAATGACGGAATGGACATTGCTCTTTGCCGGATTTCCGAAAGCGACAGCAAAGAAACTGAAGTGGTTTTTGCAGGGGCCAAACGGGAAATTTACCATTATAAAACCAACATCGCCAACCTTGAAATTTATGATGGTGACCATTTAACACTTGGTGGGATAGCTCCAGGTGATAACAAGAAAATAACAAATAAAAGTTTCAAAATGCGCAAGGGAGATTTCTTATTTCTTTTTTCTGATGGCATAATCGATCAGCCAAACCACGAAAGAAAACGTTTTGGCACGCACCGCTTCGTAAATTCTATATCTTTAAATATAAACTGTATGATGGCTGAAATGAAAGTACAAATTGAAAAAGATTTCGATGATTTCAAAGGCGCAGAAGAACAAAGAGATGATATTACGGTTCTAAGCATAACTAAGAAATAATATTATGACAACCGAAACAAACAATAGCGATTTATTGGTTTCCTATTATGGCCCTTTCAGCATGCGGGTTATCTCCAATATAGGAAAATATCTTATGGAAAGCGAAAACACAATAGAGCTATCAAAGATGCGACTCTATAGGGTACTAATAGAACTTAGCCAAAATGTTGCCCTTTATTCTAATAACAGGCTCCAAATACCTAACCAGTCAACATTAGGCGTTGGTTCTGTAAAAATTACCAGCAATAATGACTATTATAAATGCCAAACCTTAAATAAAATATTGCCGGAACATCAGGATATATTAATTAAAAACTGTTCAGAAATTAATAATTCTTCTGAAATTGAGCTAAAGAAGAAAAAAGTAATACTTCGCAACGAATCACCTTTACGTGATAATTGTGCACATATAGGATTGATTACATTGTATTTGTATTCCGGAAACCCACTTGAATTTAATGTTTTGAACGATAGTGAAAGTAAATCTCTTTACTTCTCCATAAATGTCACAGTAAATAAAAAATAAACAGCCTGATTATTCAATCTTTAAATAATTGATTAGTAGTTATTAGAAAAAAACTTTAAGTATGAAAAATCTAAACATAAATATATATCCTGATCTGATATTTTATCCGGTTGTAAATTTTGATTATAAAACAGGATTATGTGAAATTTCCGGCGAGTCTTTCATGGAGGATACTTATAAATTCTACGAACCTATAATTGAATGGTTAAATGAATATATTAAAGAGAAAAAAACAATTGTTTTAAATATTAAACTAACCTATTTTAATACGAGCTCGTCGAAGTTTATTCTCGTTATCCTCAATACATTGAATAATTATATAAAAAATGGCAATAATGCTGCAGTTAATTGGTTTTACAACAAAGAAGATATTGATATGCTAAAGGAGATTGTTGAATTTCAAGATGAAACCGGGTTAGGGATAAATGCAATAGCTTCATAATAAACTTAGAATGAACCGGCAGAAAGCTATTCTTCTTCCATTGACAACTGTAAAGCTACCATTTTTATTGCCACAGCAGCAGCTTCTTCGCCTTTATTACCGTGCTTCCCTCCTGCCCTCTCGCGCGCCTGTTCGAAATTATCCGTAGTCAGCACGCCAAAAATAAACGGAATATTATATTCCAAATTTAGTTGTGCAATACCATTTGTAACACCCTGGCATATATAAGTGAAATGAGGCGTTTCGCCCTGAATAACGCAACCCAGGCAAATAATAGCATCTACCTCGGTATATTCTGCAAAAAACTCGGCCCCGAGAACTAATTCAAAGCTCCCCGGAACATGTTTAACAAATATATTGGAAGGATGTGCCCCATTTGCAACAAGTGTATTATAAGCCCCTTCGAGCAATGTATCGGTAATAGCGGGGTTCCATTCCGATACAACAATACCAAAAGACATATCCTTGGCAGAAGGTATTTGATTATATGTAGGCCTTAAATTTGTTGCCATTATTTATTTCCCAGCAGCAGTTTAACCTTGGCAATATTTTTATCAATCTGCCGTCCTTCGTACGATTTAGGAAATTTTCCTTTAATATCCTGATAAATATCAAGTGCCTTTTTGTAATCGCCAATTGCCTCGCAAACACCTCCGGCTTTTAAAAGGTATATTGGGGAAACAAATTCATTTTCTTTTTTATTGGCTGCTTTAAGATAGCACTTGAGTGCTTTATCCTTATTGCCTAATTCTAAATATGCATCACCTTTGGCACCTTCAGATACTGGCCCGACCAATTTATCGCTTGAACTAAAATCGTCAAGCTGGTCAATAGCTTTTTGAAATCTACCCATTTGTAAAAAGCATATTCCAGCATAATAGTGTGCAAGATTTGCCGCTTTAGTAGCGCCGTACTCATCTATAATTTTTAAGAACCCCCAGTTATTTCCATCGCCATTAAGCGCAAGATTGAATGAATCTTTTTCAAAATATTGTTCTGCAACAAACATTTGGCCATGAGCTTCTTTCTCCAATGGGGCAAGATATAATTTTTTATATCCAAAAACTTACAGCAACAATTACTAAAATGGCTACAACAACAATGGTAATTATTTTCTGGTTATCTTCAATAAATTGTTCTGCCGATGTCAGCGCATGTCCAACATTATCAATTCCGCTTTGTTCATTTCCTTTTTTAATGTCTGCCATTTTAGTAATATTTATATTTTAAAAAATTATCGGCAAATGTAGTTGTTTTGATTTTTATTAGGAAATTTTGCCAGATAAAATTAAGAAAGTGTCGAAAAACGATATTTTTGTAGATAAGATAGAATACATAAAATTGATTTTTTATTTAAAATTGCGTGTATATTAAACCTGTCTTCGGAATCCCGGCTACTTTATCCGGACTCCATTTTTTTTAATTAATACAAAACAGGATGAATTTAGCACCAATAGACTGGCTGATCATAGCAATTTACTTTGTTATCAGCCTGGGGATCGGGATAATTATGTCGCGAAAAGCCGGGAAAAGCACCGGTGATTTTTTTCTCAGCGGCCGTAACCTTCCTTGGTACATTGCAGGCACCAGTATGGTTGCGACGACTTTTGCAGCCGACACACCACTTGCAGTAACCGAATTGGTTGCAAAAAATGGAATTGCCGGTAACTGGCTTTGGTGGAACATGGTTTTTGGCGGTATGCTAACAGTATTCTTTTTTGCACGATTGTGGCGACGGGCAGAAATATTAACCGATGCCGAATTTGTCAGCATTCGATATTCGGGGAAAGCGGCAGATTTTCTGAGAGGGTTTCGTGCTGTTTACATAGGCATTTTTATGAATATGATCGTAATATCATGGATAAACCTTGCTATGGCCAAGATTATTAAAGTTATGTTTCCCGAAGTTTCCTTTTTTGGTATTCACGAAATTGAAATACTTGGTTTTCATTTTTCAGCTTACCTGCTGATTGTTGGCTGCATAATGGTATTTACAGCATTTTATTCATCACTCTCAGGACTTGCAGGCGTTTCAATTGCCGACACATTTCAATTTTTTATAGCGATGACAGGATGTATTATCCTTGCCGTTTTTGCAGTTGGGCACATAGGCGGAATCGAAGTATTGAAATCCAGGCTTTCTGAAAGTAAATGGGTTTTTAATTTTTTCCCGGATTTTGGCATGAACATATCTAAAGCCAGTGCTGCATCCGGGTTGTTAAAAATGAGTACTGTTGCAATAATAACATATATGGGAGTGCAGTGGTGGGCGAGCTGGTATCCCGGTGCAGAACCGGGCGGTGGTGGCTATGTAGCCCAGCGTATGATGTCAGCAAAGAATGAGAAACATTCTTTATTTGCAACACTTTGGTTCCAGATTGCCCATTTCGCTGTAAAACCATGGCCGTGGATTATCTGCGCGTTGGTCGCCCTGGTCATTTATCCAAATGTTTCGGACAAAGGTTCAACTTTCGTAATGCTTATCAGGGATTTATTGCCTGCCGGATTAACAGGACTTTTGCTTGCTGCATTCCTGGCTGCTTACATGTCGTCAATCTCGTCGCAAACTGTCTGGGGCAGTTCGTACATTATTAACGATTTGTATAAAAAATATATAAAACCAGGAAAAACAGAAAAACATTATGTTAAAATATCACGGATTGCAACATTTTTTCTTTTAATATTATCTTTATTTGTTACAACGCAATTCGAAAGGATCAGTGATGCCTGGAAGTTTATTATAATTTGCAGCGGAGGAATTGGTAGTGTACTTATTTTGCGATGGTTTTGGTGGCGCATCAACGCATGGAGCGAAATTTCTGCTATGATTGCGCCGTATTTTGTTTATCCAATTTTAAAATTAAAATTTAACTTCGGTTTCGAGACTTCACTTCTTATAATTGTTGCCTGGTCAACTCTGGTCTGGATATCGGTCACATTTTTAACAAAGCCTGTTCAGGAAGAAAAATTAATTTCATTTTATAAAAAAGTACACCCGGGAGGAATCGGATGGAAAAAGTTATCAATAAAAAATCCCGAAATCATTAGCGATTCAGGTTTTGGAAGATTGTTCCTCAACTGGTTCTGCGGATGCATCCTGGTATTGTGTTCGCTATTTGGTACAGGAAAAATTATATTTCACGAATACACTGCCGGAATAATTTTTATCTTTACAGCCCTTTTGGCTGGCGCGATAATTTATTACAACCTGTCGAAAATAGGCTGGAAAAAAATAATATGAAGATATTAGTTGTAGGGGCTGGAAATATGGGAGCATGGCTTGTAGAAGCTTTATGCCTCGATTACGAAGTGGGGGTTTTCGATACAAATAAACGAAAATTAAAATTCTTTTTTAATTCACATCGTTTTATTAAACCGGAAGAAATAAGTGGTTTTGCACCTGATTTGATGATCAATGCAGTAAGCCTTCAAAATACATTTAAGGCATTTGAAACAATAATGCCATTTTTACCGGAAGATTGCATTTTATCTGATATAGCAAGTGTTAAAGCTGGTCTAAAGGATTTTTATCAGAAAACAGGCCGTAAATTTGTTTCATCTCATCCTATGTTCGGGCCTACTTTTGCCAACATAAAAGAATTAAGTGAACAAAGTGCAATAATTGTAAAAGAATCTGATAAAATTGGCAAAGAATTTTTCAGAAAATTTTACAGTTCGCTTCATCTTAATATTTTCGAATACACTTTCGAAGAACACGACCAGACCATTGCATATTCGCTTTCAATACCATTTACATCAACGCTTGTATTTGCAGCATGTATGAAGAAGCAGGAAGCACCCGGGACTACTTTTAAAAAGCACTTAAATATTGCAAAGGGGCTAATGTCGGAAAATGAATATCTCCTCTCCGAAGTACTTTTCAGCTCTTATACGATTGAACAGATAGAAAATATAAATACTAAATTAGAGTATCTGATCGATATCATCAGACGCCGTGATACTAAGGAAATGCACGGCTTTTTCGAGACAATTAGAAAAAACATTGAATGAAAATGCTGGTTTTATTGGCATTACATGTTTTGCAATTTAAAAAAAAACTGCTATTTTTACTAAATATAAAAAACTGGAATTAAGTGTGCTCAGAAAAATATTAAACCTATGCAACTAACAAAAACTATAATGAAAGTAATTGTCTCCTTTTTTGTATTTGGTATTTTCGTTTTTACTACAGGTTGCAAATCATGCAGTAAAGATAGTGCCAATCAGGAAGTGAATGTGGAAGTTGACAATGAAGTGATGAACGATATTAACCAGGCAAAAAAGATATTTTATTCATTACCATCGCCACTTGAAACTGCCATGCTTATTAAAACTGCCGGTGCTACTTATGATGAAAAACTGCTTAACCCGGTCAGCAATGCTTCTGGTTACACTACAAACCGCAGCATGGCACTAAACTTAGGAATTTATACAACAGACCTTAGCTTTGCCAGCCTTTTCGATCAGACCCAAACTTCGATAAACTATATGCAAACTGCTAAAAAAATGGCTGACGGGTTAGGAATCCTCGATGCAATCGACAATAAAACAATTCAGAAACTGGAAGATAATATAAATAACCGGGATGAAATCATGAATATTATTTCAGAAACATTTATGGCATCCAGCAGTTTCCTTAAAGAGAATGACCGTACTGCTGTTGCTGCAATTGTATTGGTTGGTGGCTGGATCGAAGGACTATATATTGCAACACAACTTGTACCTTCAGGTAACATTAAAAACAATAAGCTCGTAGAACGTATAGTTGACCAAAAACTTTCATTTGATATTGTATTGAAACTTTTGGCTGAAAACAAACAAAACCCTGATGTTGCCAATTTAATTGTTGAGATGAACGATTTAAAAAAAATATTTGATAAAATAGATATTAAATCATCTAAAATTCAAGCTGTAACGGACGAAAAAACGAATGTAACAACTTTGAAATCACAATCGAAAATTACCGTTAGTAATGAAACATTTAATGAATTAACGGATAAAATTAAAACTATTAGAAACAACTTTGTATTATAAAAAAAATGGTTATGAAAAGACTTTTTCAAGTTGTTGTTTTACTCTTGTCGCTAATTATAAGTTCGCAATCAATAAACGCGCAGTGCAAGGGGTTTGCTAAAAAAATATGCAAGTCGGAACTGGAACCATATATACACGATGGAAATTTCCATGCTGCCATCCTTACTGAAGGGGAAGAAGCTGAATTATACAAGACATTTTATTCCGATACTGAATACAGAATTGCTGTATGCGGTTCCGATGCGCTGCCAAATGTAGAATTTAAAATTATTGACGCAAATAAAAATCTGTTGTATTCGAACAATGACCATAATTTTGCGCGTACATGGGATTTTAAACTTGAAGCAAGCCAGCAGTTAAAAATATTAGTCAAAGTACATCCTTCAGGCAAAAACGCCGAAGAAGTTGTTAGTGGTTGCGTTGCTATCATGTTTGGTTTTAAAGAAAAATAGGATATCTGTTAATATTTGTATTAAGCCTGTGAACTATCATAGGCTTTTTTTACAATTAAATATTAAAAATGAGATATTTATTATTACTTGCTTTTTTAGTTTGTCCAATTGGCCTGTTCTGCCAGGAAAAAATTTCAGCCGGGCTGGAACTTAATTTCCCGATTATCCCCGATTTCAACAATAATATCCAACACCTTACATTTAAGGGGACTCCAGGTTGTTCAATAAACGGAAATTATGAAATCCCAATTGTTTTGTTAAATAATTTATCTGTTAGTTTTGGTTTAAATTTAAATTTACTAAAATTCGAACGAAAATATACGAATGACAGCAATGATTATGTCAGCAATGAAATTATCAACAATCCGGCCAATACTTTTAAAACGCCTTATTTATACAACCCCATTTCAAATACAACAGCTTATTACATTGGCTTGCCAATAGAATTTTTATATTCTATAGTACAATTCAAATTAGATGTTTTGTTGGGTATAAATAATACCTGGCTTTTGTACAACAATCAAAAAACACATTATTCTTTTATTACTTCTGAAGGAATCAATGGAAAACAAATTTACACATACGGCATCGAATCTGCTGATGAAAATAAAGGCCTTTACAAGTCTGTTACATATTTAAATGTTGGTGTAAGTTATAATGTATACGATAAAATTTATATTACAGCCAGTTACAATTTGGCAGTTACACCACTTTACGAAAGTGCATATCAATTGTTATCAACACAACATAACAATATTTTTACAATTGGAGCGAAGTATTATATATGGCAGTATAAATAGATGTTTTTGGCTGTTGGCTATTAGCCATTAAGTAAAAGGTTCAGATAGAATTAAAAAACATAAAAATAAAATAAGGTTCTGCCTTAATAATGGGTTTCAGTTATTATTTTAAATCTAACCGCTAACTCCTAATAACTATAGGCTCTTTTTATTTAACGTAGTTGCTATTTTAGCAAGCAAATCTTGTGAATCGACCGGTTTGCGCAGGTAATCACTACAACCGGCAAGCAGGCATTTTTTCTTATCTTCCAAAGAACCATAAGCTGTTTGTGCTATTATTGGAACCATTTCACGTATTTGTTTCATCTCCCGGGCAACCTGATAACCTGAAATTTCAGGCAATTGTATATCCAGCAACACTATATCGAAATTGATATTATTCTTAAAAGCTTCAATTGCCGCCTTACCATTAGTTGCAAAATGAAGTTTTGCCCCAGTTAAAGCAAGTGTTTCCTGTAATAAAAAAGAACTTACCGGATTGTCTTCTACTATTAAAATCTGTTTACCAGTAAAATTATGTTCAAAAGGGACATCCTGCAAAGCATCAACAGGTTCAATATTAACTGGTTTATAAGGTATTGTGAAAAAGAAAGTTGAGCCATAGCCTGGTTCAGACTCAACCCAAATCCTGCCTTTAAGCAATTGGACAAATGCACGACAAATTGCAAGGCCTAACCCAATACCTTTATAACCTCTGTTAACAGCATCATCCAACTGCCTGAACCTTTCGAAAATAATTTTTTGCTGGTCCTTTGGAATCCCAATCCCAGTGTCTCTTACGTGCCAGACAATTTCATTGTCAACAATTTTATATCCAACTTCAATAAAACCTTTTTCCGTAAACTTGACGGCATTTTCCAATAGGTTATTAAGAATCTGCTTGACTTTTATGCTGTCGGAAACCGAATGATGATTTATTTTTTCAGAAATATTTTCCTTTTGTAATAAAACATTACTTTTCTGGAGTTTTGTCAGTTTGGATTTATAAACGACTATCAAATCATCGATTACTTCATCAAAACTGATATCCGATTCATTGATATTCATCATTCCGGACTCTATTTTTGAAATATCGATAATATCGTTGATGAGTTTTAATAATTCATGGCCCGTGATTGAATCTGTTGAACAAAGAATTTTCTTTTATCATCATCCAGGCCAGCCTTATCGAGAAGCTCGGCAAAACCAATAATCCCATTAAGCGGTGTCCGGATTTCACTTGTCATATTGGCCAGAAAAACCGATTTTAGTTTCTCCGATTCTTCTGCCTTTTCTTTGGCTTTTACCAATTGTTGTTCGGCTTCATATCTTTGCGTAATATCGAGCATTGTACCTATGGCACCGATATAATCTCCATTCCTTCCTAATCTTGGTGAAACATATATCCTAAGATATTTTCTTTTCCCATTTTTAGTTTTATAAAGCAACTCGTATTCACTGTTTTCCCCGGTTTTTCTAATTTCAGTCTGGCTTTCAAAAAACGGAAAGAGGTCCGGGTCAAAAATATCTTTTAAGTTTTTTCCTATAATTTCAGTTTCAGGTTCATCCAATATTTTAATAAATTCAGGGTTGCAAAAAGTGATATTCTCATAAACATCAACAATACCAATTCCTTCATGGATGCTTTGAAATATTTCATCCAAAAATTGCTTTTGCTCAATTAAAATTTCATCAATTTTTTTCCTCTCAGAAATATCGGTACAGTATTCAAATACTTCTTTAACTTTCCCATCATCCGAAATTAATGGGATTAAAAGGATATCATAATACTTTTTGCTCCCGTCAGGTTGATCAAAAACCTGTTCAAAAGCTGATGGATTCCCTGTTTTTATTACTTCATTGATATTACATTTTTGACCATTTTCAATACAATGAACTTTGGAATTTTTAAGTAATTGAAAGCATTTCTGAAATTCCGGCAGCCCTGTTTTATCTTTTATATTGCTGTCCCTTACTTCTAAAGTTTCAGCATCAATTATTAAATATTGCTGGGGTAGTGAACCAAGAATACTTCTTAACCTTTCTAATTCTTTGTGTTCATCTTCAATGATCTTTGCCTCCATAGATAAAGATTAAATTATCAAAAAGTACTTACTATCAATTGTTGATAAAATTAAGAAAGTTTTTAAAAAGGCCTGATACCAAATCGTTTTTTAAAAGTTAATAATTCTGATTACTTCAGCTTATAAATCCCGATTCTATTTCGGATATATTAAATATCTTTGAAGGTTTAACTTAAATCCTAATTAATATGCAAAATCCAACAATATCAAAACAAATAATTTCCATTATAAACAAGGCACAAAAAGGAGAAATATATTTTGAAGAATTATTTCGAAGCGATGAAAATGTAAAGAAAAATGAATTTATATTTTTTATTAAGCCTGAAATTACTTTGAAATCAGACAAAATTAAACTTCAGGAAATACTTGATTTGATTTTCGTCAAACTCGAAGAATTTCATTTTACAATTCACAATATTAAAGCTCTTGGCTCAAAATATCTGAAAGATTATAACATCATTGCCCAACATTATGGTGTAATAAATAAAATTGCAAGCAATGCTGTAACAAATATATCCGAAAGCGCGAAAGATGTTTTTAAGGCGAAATTTAACAAGAATTTCAATGAAGTCAGAATTTCCGGTGGTATCGAATTTATCAAAATATTTGACGAGTTCACACCTTATACGCTCGATATTCTCTGGAAAAACAAACAAAATATTAAACTCGCAGGAGGGACTTATTGTGAAGATATTATTTTGGATAACGAAACAGTTTTTCTTATCAATGGGTTTCATCCCAGACAAATCGAACATTTCACCAGTGAAGGAAGATCAATTATCGTTTTCACAATCTCAAGCGACATTGATTGGTCTGCTGCAAGGACAAATTTTATTGGGGCAACCAATCCTTTGAATGCTCAGGAAGGGAGTATCAGGCGTGAACTGCTTAATAATAAAGAAAAACTTGGGTTAGACGAAGTTTCGCAGGGGGCTAATGGCGTGCATTTGTCAGCAGGCCCGGTTGAAGCCCTGATAGAACTGATGCGTTACAATTCGGATTTTTCTGATAAGAATAAAATTAAAAATTACAATTCATTCTCTTTTGGACAAAAAATTGAATCTTCATTTTCAATGGTTTCTATAGAAAAAATACTTGAAAACACAAACGTCAGCGTTAATGGAAAGGCTGTTTCAATTTTTGATATTACAGAAGAGAAAAATTCGGATGAAGCATTGGCGTTGTTAAGGAATTATTTTGGTTCGTAAAATATTTCTTCTTAAATTTCATTCGAATATATTTGGTTTAAACAATTAATAATCTCAAGGTTGATTCGAATGAACCCCGCAGGGCTCACCGAAGGTAAACATCCATTTTATATTTGCTTCGCAGAGCCCTTCGGGGTTCATTTCCTTGTTGTGAAGGCAAGTGCATGGATGTTTCAATTAAGGTAAACGAAAACTTACAAAATGTCTGGAAAATTGCCTGAAATAGTTTTAAAAGATCCCTGGCTCGAACCTTTTAAAGATGTTATTATTAAACGGCAGCAGGCCATAAAAGAAAAAGAAACAGCTCTCTGCAAAGGAAGAAAATTACAGGATTTTGCTACAGGACATTTATACTTTGGGCTTCATAAAGAACCCGATGGCTGGATTTTTCGGGAATGGGCGCCAAATGCAAAAGAAGTGTATTTAGTTGGTGAGTTTTCATCCTGGAAAATAGATGAGAAATTTGCACTAAACAAACTCAAATATGGCAACTGGGAAATAATTCTTCCTAAAGATACATTAAGGCATTTACAGCGTTATAAATTGTTCATTCGCTGGGAAGGTGGTGAAGGATACCGTTTGCCTGCCTGGGGGAACAGAATGGTACAGGACAACCTAACAAAAGTATTCGATGCACAAATCTGGGCGCCTGACATTACATATAAATGGATAAATCAAAGTTTTGAACCTTCATTTAATTCTCCTGTCATATATGAAGCCCATGTTGGAATGTGTACTTCTGAAGAAAAAGTTGGCAGTTACAATGAATTTAAGGAAATTGTATTGCCCCGTATAAAAAATGCCGGCTATAATACAATTCAACTAATGGCAATTCAGGAACATCCATATTATGGATCGTTTGGTTATCACGTTTCAAATTTTTTTGCAGTATCATCCCGGTTTGGAACTCCTGATGACCTGAAATCGCTAATTGATGCCGCACATGGCCTCGGTATTGCTGTAATAATGGACCTTGTTCACTCTCATTCCGTAAAAAATGAGTCGGAAGGCCTGGCTTTATTTGATGGAACACCTTATCAATATTTTCATGAATCGCTTCGAAGGATGCATGTGGCGTGGGATTCGTTGTGCTTTGATTATTCAAAACCAGAAGTGTTGCACTTTCTTCTTTCAAATTGTCAATACTGGCTAGATGAATTTAAATTCGATGGGTTCCGTTTCGACGGGATTACCAGTATGCTTTATCTCGATCATGGATTGAGCCGCAACTTCACAAATTATGAAATGTATTTTGACGGCAATGAAGATGAAGATGCTATAATTTACCTGACACTTGCAAATAAACTTATTCACGAATCACATCCCAACGCAATATCCATCGCTGAAGAAATGAGTGGGATGCCTGGAATTGCCTGTTCAATTAAAAATGGCGGATATGGGTTCGATTATCGCCTGGCTATGGGCGTTCCCGATTACTGGATAAAATTAATTAAAGAAATCCCCGATGAACAATGGAATGTTAATGCATTATATTCTGAATTGATAAGTCACCGTTCTGATGAAAAAACAATTTCGTACTGCGAATCCCACGATCAGGCTCTTGTAGGGGATAAAACAATTTTTTTCAGGCTAACCGACAAAGAATTGTATTTCAATATGGGAAAATCAAACCAAAGCCTAATCATTGACCGTGGTATCGCCTTGCATAAAATGATACGGTTAATAACTTTTTCTACTTCAGGTGGCGGTTACCTCAATTTTATGGGCAATGAATTTGGCCATCCTGAATGGATTGATTTTCCGCGCGAAGGCAACAACTGGTCGTATAAATATGCCCGAAGGCAATGGAACCTTGTCGACGATCACAACCTAAAATACCATTGGCTTTTCAACTTTGACAAAGCGATGCTGGAATTATTAAGTAATTCAGATTGCTTTGATGTTTCCTTTCCATTTCTGATCCATGCTGACGAACACAACAATATACTTGTATTTAGCCGTAAAGAGTGGTTCTTTGTTTTCAATTTTAATCCTACAAATTCGTTTACTAACTATAAAATACCGACTGCAACTGGTAAATATAATATTAAGCTTGCAACTGATGATATCGAATTTGGCGGATTTAACAGGATTGATAAATCCCTGATTTATTATTCAACATCTGAAGGCCAGCTAGCTACGCTCAAAACAAACTATCTCTCGCTTTACTTACCTGCCCGTACCGGCATGGTTATTAAAAAGTTGCCTGTTAAGTCGGTATATGGATGAAATTAGGTGTTAGGTGTTGGGTGTTGGGAGTTGGGTGTTAGGTGTTAGGTATTAGGTATTAGGTATTAGGTATTAGGTATTAGGTATTAGGTATTAGGTATTGGGTATTAGGTATTGGGTATTGGGTATTGGGTATTGGGAACAAAATTTTATATAAAACCTTAACAAGTTATATAATTTAATAAATCAAGTTCTAATGTCGTTTAATTAAGAAAAATTATGAATTATACTTACTAGAAAACTTCATCCCCAACCCCTTCTCCAATTGGAGAGGGATTTAGGGTGAGGTTTGTATGCTTAATTAAACGACATTGAATCAGGTTCTATTAAAAAAAATATTCATAAATTCATCTGCCAAAAGCCAATGGCTAATTCCTAATTCCTAACACCTCTAAAATGCCTGTTTACGGGTTATCTGAAGAAATAATTTTTCCTCATCCTTCACTGGCCGATGAAGATGGGTTACTTGCTATTGGTGGGGACTTATCGCCGGAAAGGATTATTGAAGCCTATAAAAATGGAATTTTCCCCTGGTACAACAAAGGCGAACCTATACTCTGGTGGTCTCCAAACCCAAGATGCGTTTTGTTTCCCGAAAAATTCAAGCCCTCGAAAAGTTTGACTGCAATTATTAGGAAAAATATTTTTGAAGTGCGTTTCGACACTCAATTTAAAGCCGTTATTGAAAATTGTGCAAAAATACAAAGGCCCGGGCAGCCAGGTACCTGGATTTCAGATGATATTAAAAACGCATATATTAAATTGCACGAGATGGGTTTTGCACATTCCGCAGAAACATACAAAAATAATGAATTGGTCGGCGGTTTTTATGGCGTAGCCATTGGTAAAGTTTTTTACGGCGAATCGATGTTTTATAAATTACCAAATGCTTCAAAAATTGCTTTCTTTTTTTTAATAGAAATACTCAAACAACATGATTTCGAAATAATAGACAACCAAATGACAACCAAACTTTTGCTTAGTTTTGGAGCAGAAGTAATCAGCAGGGATAATTTCCTTCAAATTTTGAAAAAAGCTATAAAGATTGATGAGGTTAAAAGTTAACAAATAATGTGAAGTTGGCTTTCTTCAAATTAAATTATTTTTAACCACTTTCAAGATTTATTTGACTTTTTTGGTTCCAGATTGTTAATTAGTTGAAAAAAATGATGAACGGCCTGATTTAATTTCAAACTGGTAACACTTTTGCATATCTAAAAAAGATGTTAAGATTAGTTATTTACAATATATCATTGCTATGTTTTAGGTTAATTTGCAATTCTTTTTTTAAAAAATTAATTGTAATTAAAAATTGATAAACCACATGAATTTTAAATATCATAAACTATTATTAGTATTCACTTTTTTGATCTCACTTTTATCGTGTCAATCTGGCAAAAATGAAAAAAAGGATACTTTGAAAAAAAATGTATCTGCATTTGAAGGATACGTTATCAAGCCTATGGTTGTTGATGAAGTAATTTCCGTATCGGGAACTTTAAAGCCTTTTGAAGAAACCGTGCTGATGCCTGAAGTAATTGGCCGGGTTGTTAAAATCAACCTTCCTGAGGGCAAATTTGTGAAACAGGGGACTTTATTAGTCAAACTCTTTGACGACGACTTGCAAGCTCAATTATTCCGTTCACAAACCCAGTTGCAGATAGTTGAACAAACTCAGCAGAGGCAAAGTGAGTTGGTTAAAGTTAATGGAATAAGCCAAAGCGACTACGACCAAACGGTTTTACAGGTTCATTCTTATAAAGCCGACATTGAAGTTTTAAAAGTGCAAATACGCAAAACCGAAATCCTGGCACCTTTTGATGGTGTTATTGGATTGAGAAATATCAGCCTCGGCGCTGAAGTTTCTCCCGGGACTCAACTTGCTACCATTCGTGAGATATACCAACTGAAACTCGATTTCAATGTGCCTGAAAAATATAGCAGCCAGGTAAAAACAGGAATGAAGGCAAATTTTACAATAGAAGGTAGTGAAAACAAATACGAAGCTACAATTATGGCTACAGAAGAAGGAATAGATGCCACCACGCGAAATTTAAAAGTCAGGGCAATAGTGGATAATAACAATGCAATACTTATTCCCGGAGCTTTTGCCAATGTTTTATTAAAATTGAATGAGAACAAACATGCCTTAATGGTTCCCACGCAGGCCATAATTCCGCAGGAAAGAAATAAAACGGTTATTGTGGCGAAAAATGGCAAAGCAGTTTTTATACCGGTAAAAACCGGTGTCCGACAAGATTCATTTGTTGAAGTGTTGAATGGTGTTGAAGCGGGCGATACGATTGCAACTACCGGCATTCTATTTCTCAAACCCGGGGCTGTTTTAAAATTTCCTAAAATTAAAATTAAATAACTACCCCCTTTCCCTTTCTATAAAGGATGGGAAACGCCTCCCCCTTGGGGAGGTTGGGAGGGGCTAAATTTACATCAATGACATTATCTGATATAGCGTTAAAAAGACCTGTTGCATCTATCGTATTAAGCTTAATAATAGTACTTTTTGGTATTGTAGGCTACACATTCTTAGGAGTGCGGCTCTACCCTGCCATTGATCCGCCTATTATCAATGTACAAACAAACTATACGGGGGCAAATGATGACATTATTGAATCTCAAATTACCGAACCATTAGAAAAAGCAATCAATGGCATCGAAGGCATCCGTTCAATTTCCTCATCATCAGCCATTGGTGTAAGCAATATAACAGTTGAATTCAATATTGGAGCAGACCTTGAAAAGGCAGCCAATGATGTTCGGGATAAAGCTTCGCAGGCCACGCGCAGCCTTCCCCAGGATATTGATGCACCTCCTATTGTCACAAAGGCAGATGCCAACAGTGACCCGATTATTACATTAGCTGTTCAAAGTACAACCATGACTGCACTGCAATTAAGCGATTATGCCGAAAATATATTGCAGGAAAAATTACAAACCATTCCCGGAGTCAGTTCTGTTGGTCTTTGGGCCAAAAACGCCCTGCAATGCGCCTATGGTTAAATCCGGGTAAAATGGCTGCTTATAACCTTACACCTCTGGATGTAAATGATGCCTTAATTAGAGAAAATGTTGATATGCCTGGCGGTAAAGTTCGCGGGAACGCTACAGAACTTATTGTTAAAACCAATGGCAGGCTTTTGACCGAGGAGGACTTCAACAATATAATTATCAGGCAGGCCAACGACCAGATTATACGCTTAAGCGATATAGGCGAAGCCGTTCTGGCCTTCAGGATGAAGAAGTGTATGCTAAAATTAATGGCGCCGAAGGTATTTCACTTGCACTTATTCCACTGCCGGGAGCCAATGACATTGCAATTGCCGATGAATTTTATAAACGGTTTGATGATATTAAAAAAACCATGCCCCCGGGACTAAACTTATTTGTTGGTTACGATAAATCGAAATTTGTACGCCAGTCTGTCAAAGACGTTTTGGAAACACTCGTAATTGCACTTATTTTAGTAGTACTGATCATATTTTTGTTTTTCAGAAATTGGGTAATTTCCCTGCGGCCACTTATAGATATTCCTGTTTCGCTGATTGGGGCATTTTTTATCATGTATATTTTTGGTTTTTCTGTGAATGTGCTTACTCTGCTGGCAATTGTCCTTGCAACCGGATTGGTTGTGGACGATGGCATCGTGGTGACAGAAAATATTTTCAGGAAAATTGAACAGGGGAAAAATAAATGGGTAGCTGCTTTCGAAGGCACGAGAGAAATATTTTTTGCCGTAATTGCCACTTCGCTAACATTAATAGTTGTTTTTATCCCGGTTATATTTTTACAGGGTTTCACCGGGAGGTTGTTTCGTGAATTTGGAATCGTATTGGCAGGTGCCGTTCTGATATCAGCCTTGGTTTCACTTACACTTACTCCGGTTTTGAATGTTAAATTAAGTGGCAAACCGGGGCACTCAAAATTTTATAATGCCACCGAGCCATTCTTTACCGGACTTGAAAATAATTACAGGCGCACTCTAAGGTTTTTCATCAACAGGAAATGGATCGCAATTGTTATTCCTTTAGTTTGTATTATATTAATTGCAGTTTTCTGGAGAATATTAAAATCGGAACTCGCCCCGCTTGAAGACCATAGTGTTATCCGCACGTTTATTACCGAACCAGAGGGTACAGATTTTGACAAAACCACTGACTTGCTTGACAGGATGGCTCAACCTCAAATGGATAGTTTCCCTGAAGCACGGATGGTATATGAACGGGCACCCATGGGTACAACAAATACAGCTATGCTTATTAGCTTTTTAACTGAACCCGATGAACGAAAATTATCGCAACAGGAAATTTATGACAAAATTACAAAAATTTACAAGCGTTTTCCTGAAGCTCGTATCATTCCTAACCAGGAACAAACCATTTCCACATCTCTTTCCGCCGGTTCACAATTACCGGTTCAATTTGTAATTCAAAACCTCGATTTTGATAAAATTCAAAATGTGTTGCCCAAATTTTTAGATGAAGCCCGAAAAGACTCAGTTTTTGGCAATGTTGATGTGAATCTCAAGTTCAATAAACCAGAGGTAAATATTAGCATAAACCGAATGAAGGCTACGGATTTAGGCGTTAATGTGCTTGACGTTTCCAATACACTCGATTATGCATTAAGTGGCCGCAGGTATGCATATTTTATCAGGGGTGGAAAACAATACTATGTAATTGGTCAGGTCGATCGTGAGGACAGAAAAAAACCTGCGGACATCACTTCATTGTTTGTAAGGGGCAATAATGGAAGTTTGGTACAATTGGACAATTTGGTAAAGATGGAAGAAAACAGCAGCCCTCCTACCCTATTTCACTATAACAGGTATAAAGCAGCTACTGTTTCGGCATCGTTGGCCGAAGGACATACATTGGGTGAAGGAATTAATGAAATGCGCAAAATTTCCAAAAAGTATTTAGATGGCTCATTTCATACTGATTTGCTCGGCCCTTCGCGCGACTTTGCAGAAAGCAGCTCCAATACTTTGTTTGCATTGATTTTGGCAATAATCTTAATTTATTTAATCCTGGCCGCCCAGTTCGAAAGTTTCCGTGACCCGTTTATAATTATGTTTACCGTGCCTTTGGCAATTGCAGGTGCAATGTTATCATTATGGATTACCGGTAAAACATTGAATATATTTTCAGAAATTGGTATGATAATGCTCATTGGCATTGTCACTAAAAACGGGATTTTAATTGTTGAATTTGCGAACCAGAAACGCAAAGCAGGATTAGAAAAGGCCGAAGCAGCATTTGAAGCTGCTGTTGCCCGTATGCGTCCCATTTTAATGACATCATTGGCAACTGTTTTTGGTGCATTACCTATCGCTATGGCTTTAGGCGCCGGCGCTCAAAGCCGGGTTCCCCTTGGAATTGTCGTGGTCGGTGGAATTTTGTTCTCACTATTGCTTACGTTGGTTGTTATTCCGGTTATGTATATTTTAATGTCAGGTAAAAGGCAGGAAGTAGGAACTGATGGACTGATTATAGAAAGCCCCCTAAATCCCAAAAAGGGGGACATTTAAGAAAGGTATCTTCAATATGTAAATGTCGGACACTATATAAAAATATCTTTAATGAAGAAGTTTTTCCTATTATATCTGGTTATTTTTATTTCAAACCCTTTAAAATCGCAGTTACTTACAATTGAAAATGCTATCGATATTACTTTAAAGAATAATTTCGATATCCTTATTACTCGAAGTAATGTCGATATTGACAAAGCAAACAATACACTTGGAAATGCTGGCTTTTTACCAACGATTGGGGCTTCTGGTACCGGAAATGTATCGCAAGGTAGCGCAAAACAAATCCTATCCTCTGGAATAGAATCAAGTTCGTATAATTCTGTATCAAAATCAGTTAGTGGATCAATATCGTTAAACTGGACTTTGTTCGATGGTGGAAAAATGTTTATTACCAAAAATAAACTAGGTGAAATTGAGGCATTGGGTGAGTTGCTATATAAGGATTCTGTAATGCAGGCAGTTTTCAATGTTGTTGCAGTCTATTACAATGTTGTAAGCCAGAAACAGCAATTAGCTGCAATAAATGAGGTAATTACCTATAATACTGAGTTGGTGAAAATATTTCAAACAAGTTTCAATGCCGGGCTTTCTCCAAAAACCAGTTTATTACAAGCCCAGATTGACTTAAATGTATATAAAGAAAATGCCATTAACCAGCAATCGGTTATTATTGACGTAAAAAGAGGATTAAATTTGATATTGGGAAGGGATGCAAATATTAACTTTGATGTGTCTGATTCTATACCACTTGGACAAATGCCCGATAAAAATAGATTGGTGCAAAAAATAGATTCTGTCAATATTAGTATTCTAGAAATGCAAAAAAGCGTTGAAATAGCAAGATTGGCTTCAAAAGAGTTTTCCTCTTTACGATACCCAAAATTAATATTTAACACATCTTATAGTCTGGCTCAATCCAACAATACTTTCGGATTTATACTACAAAACAATACTTATGGCCCTTCTGTTGGGGCAACCATTTCAATCCCAATTTATCAGTCTGGGAATATTAATCGACAGATAACAGTTGCCAATCTTCAGCTTGAGCAAGCTAAATATGGCTTACAGGCTACCAAACTGGGAGTTAACCTCCAGTTGCAAAATGCACTTACTACTTACGAAAATCAACTTCAATTGCTGAATATTGAAAAAGACAATGTTGCACTGGCCAAAGAAAATATGGATATATCGATCCAGCGTTTACGCCTGGGGCAAACTACCATATTGGAAGTACGCCTGGCCGAAGACAGTTATGAGCAGTCGCGCACACGGCTCACCAATTTCGAATATAACCTCAAAATTGCAGAGTCTAAATTAAAGCAATTAATTTCGGAATTGTAAACGTCCTGCAAATTTTATTAGTCAGGTATTTTAATAAAAATAATATCTTTGCGCGCTTAAAGGAGAGGTGCCGGAGTGGTCGATCGGGGCAGTCTCGAAAACTGTTGTACCCTTCGGGGTACCGGGGGTTCGAATCCCCCCCTCTCCGCAAGTTGTATTCTAAACAAATCCAAAACCGCTTATATATCACTAAATAGGCGGTTTTTTATTTTTACTCCGTCAAAATAATTCAAAAAATACCATCCATTAGGTGACCTATAAAAGCCAAAACCGCTTAGGGATACTAAACGGCTTCTATTACTCCTTTAATACTTATAACTTTGCAGTATGGTTCCTGAGCTGGTCAAATATACAATTATAGAAACGTAAAAAACAAATTTTTGTTTTAAAAAGAAATAATGAACGAGCGGAAAACATATAAACTGGGTAAGATATGCAGTGATATTGCTTATTGTTATACAGAAAGTGCAACTCAGGAAAAGGTTGGTCCTAAATTTCTTCGCATCACAGATATTCAGTATAACTTCATAAATTGGAATAATTTACCATATTGTCCAATTTCAAAAGAAAACCATAAAAAATATAAATTAGAAAGTGGCAACATAGTAATTGCAAGTACTGGTACTTCAATAGGTGCAACATCAATTTTCAAAGATGAAAATATAAATGCTGTTTTTGCATCCTATTTGATAAGATACAAATACGGCTAAAGTATTTCATTCTGGGCCTGTTTCCCATCATAGAAATCACGGATATTCTGCAAAGTAGTTTCAGCGATATTGTACATTGCTTCATTCGTAAAAAAACCCTGGTGAGAAGTAATGATTACATTGTTAAACGTGAGCAGGCGTGCTAGAATATCATCGGTCAGGATTTGATCGGATTTGTCCTCAAAAAAATATTCACTTTCTTCCTCATAAACATCCAGACCGGCTGCTGAAACCTTACCGGTTTTAAGGCCTTCGATCAGGTCGGCTGTTTTTATTAATTTACCGCGACCTGTATTGATTATCATTACGCCGACTTTCATCGATTCTATGCTTTTTTGGTTAATTATATATTCTGTTTCCTTTGTCAATGGACAATTTAGCGAAACAATATCGGAATTTTTAAATAAGGTAATTAAATCAACATATTCAAAATTTCGAGTTTCAACAAGCGATTTATCCAGGATAACATCATAGCCTTTAACTTTCATACCGAAACCAAGCAAAATTTTTACCAGCGTTTTTCCGATTTTCCCGGTACCAATTACACCAGCTGTTTTGCCATACATATCGAAACCCATCAAACCATGCAATGCAAAGTTTGCATCACGCGTGCGAAAGTATGCACGGTGGATTTTCCGGTTCAAGGAAAGCATAAGTGCAACAGCGTGCTCGGCTATTGCATGGGGAGAGTATGCAGGTACACGCACAAGATGAATTTTTCCATGGACAGCCTTTATATCAACATTGTTGTATCCGGCACAACGCAATGCTATCAGGTTTATGTTAAGCCCAATTAGTTGCTCTATTACTTCTTTGTCGGCCACATCGTTTACAAAAATACATACGGCATCACTTCCTTTTGCTAGTACTGCAGTTTCATTGTTTAAATGATATTTTAAAAATTTTGTTTCGAACCCAAAATTCTTGTTGACTTGTTCGAATATTTCCTTATCGTACGGTTTCGAATCGAAAAATGTAATTTTTAAATTCTTCATGGTAAATAAAAATTGAGTGATAGGTGAATAGGCTGATAAACCTTTGAGGTTTTAAAAACCTCAAAGGTTTTGCTGAAGAAGTCAACCATTTTAACCCATAAGTAAAAAATTTACATATCTTAAACCGGAAAAACTTTTTCATAAGCATCAATAATCCTGTCCATAATTTCGTTGGTTTTAGGATTAATGAATTTCTTTCCCGGGTTTGCGTCAAACCATGCCAGCGTTTTTTTTATTCCTTCGGAAAACGGGATGACAGCCCTGAACCCAGGAACATACATTTTAATTTTTGAGTTGTCAAAAATCACGCTTTCTGCTTTATCGCCAATTAAATTCCCGGTATATGAATTTTCGAACCGGCAAATTAAATCGGACGGGATGTAAACGACATTTGCCTGTTTGCCCAAAGTAGTTGCAAGGATCGAATATATTTGGTCCCAGGTCAAAATTTCATCCGATGTAATATGAAATGCATGGCCTATAGATTGAATATTTCCGAGCAAACCTAAAAGCCCGACGGCAAAATCATCGGCTGAGGTGACTGTCCAAAGCGATTTGCCATCGCCATGGACAATTATTTTCTTGCCTTTAAGAATCCTGTCGGCTGTTGTGTATTCATCGAACCCGCCAATAGCAATTGGAATAACTGTATTATAGGTCAGTGACGGCCTGACAATTGTCATTGGAAAACCTTCCTGCCGATATGCCTGCGTTAATTTGTCTTCACATGCAATTTTATTTCGCGAATATTCCCAAAAAGGATTATATAATGGAGTAGATTCAGTTATTATCGGATGTGTTAGAGGTTTTTGATATACCGAAGCGGAACTGATAAAAATATACTGCCTCGTCCTGCCTTTAAATAATTGAATATCGCGCGCTATGTCATTTTCGTTAAATGCAATCCAATTGACTACTACATCCCAGTGATGCCGGGACAATTCATCGAAAACAGATGCAGGATTTGAAATGTCCCCGCTTATTGTCTTCACGCCCGGAATATAAAGTTTGGATAATCCCCGGTTTAAATGATACAGATCAATTCCCTGGCTAACCGCCAGCCTGCTTACTGCAGAACTAATGTTTCCTGTTCCGCCAATAAATAATACTTTCATCCTGATTAATTTTAGTTTTCTTTTTCCATTCCATTATCCAGGAAATCAGAAGGCGTTTTCCCAAATTGTTGTTTAAAACAACGGTTAAAATATGAAATACTGTTGAACCCTACCATATAAGATACTTCGGAAATATTATACCTGTATTCGGATAAAAGCCCGATTGCTTTTTTCAATCTTGTGACCCTGATAAACTCTGTTGCAGACTGGTCGGTAAGTGCTTTTAGTTTTATATGCAAATTGCTTCGGCTCATACCAATTTGTGAAGCAAAATCTTCTGCTGAAAATTCAGTATTGGCAATATTTTTCTCCACAACTTCCAATGCTTTCTCTATAAATTTTTCATCAAGCAAATTATGATAATATTGTTTTGGATTGGGCTTTAATTCTTCGTTAAACTTGCGGTTAATTTTTTTACGCGATTCGATAAGGTTAAAAATCCTTGCTTCTAAAAGATTTAAATTAAAAGGCTTGGTAATGTAATCATCTGCACCTATTTCATAACCTTCAATCTGATTATTAATACTGTTCAGGACAGTAAGCAGAATAACAGGTATGTGGCTAACTTTAACATCATTTTTAATGGCTTTACACAATTCAATACCATTCATTACCGGCATCATTACATCGCTGATAACGAGATCCGGAAATTGGTTCAAAGTAAGAGAAAGGCCTTCTTTCCCATTCTGGGCTTCCAGGACTTTATATTTTTGTTCCAGGTTATCACAAAGAAAGCGTCTTAATTCATAGTTATCTTCAACTATTAACAATTTATATTTCGTTTTTTCACCATTGGTTACCGAACCGGCAATCTCATCTTCATCTATTTTTTCCTTAGGCTTTACATCAATTTCGGGCATTGGCACCAAATCAGTACTATGGTTCGGGCCAGTTCTTCGTCTTTCAAATGGGACTTGCCTAAAGGCAGTAAAACGCAAAATGTACTTCCCTGTTTAGGTTTACTTTGAACAGAAATTCTGCCCTGGTGCATTTCGACAAATTCTTTTGCAATTGACAACCCCACACCAGAACTTGCAGGATTTGCAAGGGTTTCGGTCTGTACCTGATAGAAACGCGTGAATATTTTATCCTGCATTTCTTCAGGAATACCACGGCCCTGGTCCTGAATACTTAATTTTACATATCCTTCCGGATATTGTCCTTGTGAAATATTATCCAGTTCTTCGTGCTGAATTTTTTCAACAAAAATATTGATACTTTTTCCATCATGGGTATACCTAAATGCATTTGACAAAATATTGTAAATTACTTTTTCAATTTTATCGATATCAAACCAAACATCAAGCATATCGAATTCACAATTAACTTTTAAATCTATTGAATGGTTGCGGGCGTATTCTTCAAAGCTCAGTGCAATTTCATGAATAAAAGCTACAATATCATTTCGTGTAACGTACAATTTAACATTGCCTGTATCTATTTTTCTTAAATCCATAATTTGGTTAATCAAGCGGGACAACCTGAGTGTATTCCTATACATAAGGTGATACAAATGGTCGCGTTCAGTGTTCATCAATTCATTTCCCTTGCTTATTAATTTCTCGAGCGGCGAAACAATCAATGTCAGTGGTGTTTTAAAATCGTGTGAAACATTTATAAAAAACCTGACTTTAGCCTGGTTAATTTCAATAGCCTTCTCTTTTTCAAGACGCTCAACAACGAGGTTGTGCCTATATACATTCCTTGAATGCAGATAACTATAAATAAGCCAAAGCAAACCAAAGATGAATAACAAATAAATTATATAAGCATACCATGTTTTCCAAAGTGGCGGGTTGACAATTATCGAAAGCGAATTTTGGGCCATATAGCCATTTTCGTTCAAAGCCCTTACATAAAAAGTATATTTCCCCGGAGGAAGATTTGTATAGCTTGCAGTATGCTGATTGCGCACCTGGTTCCATTGCCTGTCGAAGCCCTCCAGATAATATGAATAATTATCTTTATTTGCATTTACATAATTAAGCGAAGCAAATTCAATAGCAATAAAAGTCTGGTCGTAATTGAGAATAATTTTTTGGGGGTTGAAAATTGAGTTTTCAAGTACATATTTTTGTTTAGGCGAAATAGGCTGGTTGTAAATATAAAATTCGGTAAAGACTAATGGAACCTTATATTTTGTATGAATAGCCTTATCAGGGTTGAAAAAAGTTAACCCTTCGGAACCGCCAAAATAAAGGTTGCCATTTGGATTCTTGTAATACGCACCCTGGTAATAAACTGTTGAAGCCAATCCATCGCTCACGTCGAAATTGGTAACTTTTATTGTTTCGGGATCGAACCTTGATATCCCGTTATTGGTACTAATCCAGAGAAAACCGCGGTTATCTTCCAATATTCCATTTATCACATTACTTGATAATCCGTTTTCAGTCGAATAATTTATAAACCTTCTTTCTTTTCTATCGAAAAGGTTTAAACCAAAATCTGTACCAACCCAAAGTCTGTTTTTCGAATCTTCATAAATTGTTAATATAACATCAGAACTAATAGAACCAGCGCCTTTATTGTGCAGGAATGAAACATTGTCGCCGGTAACAGGGTTATACATGTTAAGGCCATAATAACTTCCTATCCATATAAGTCCTGTTTTATCAGGAAAAATATAAGTACAGAAATCACTCGAAATAGAATTTGTAGTGGCCTGATATGCCTGAAAGTATTTGTCAAAGGTTCAAAGATATTGACCCCTCCCCCATTTGTTGCAATCCAGATAATACCCTCCCTGCCTGACAAATATTTGACACTATATTACTGCTTAATCCTTCAGTGTTTTCATTATCAAAAGTATAGGTGGAATATTGTTTCGTCACGGGATTATATACAACAATTCCTCCCAGGTATGTGCCCATCCATATTTTACCCGATTTATCTTCGAAAAGCGACAAAATCGCTGCTGACTGCCTTCCACTTTTCGTAGCTATCGGTGGAATAAAGTATTCAAACCGCTTTGACTTTATATCATATTTGTCAATGCCTTTTCCATTTGTACCGATCCAAATATTGCCAGTATGGTTTTCAATAACAGAAAGCACAAATCCATAATTCAAACTATTTGGTTTATTGGGTATCCTTTTAAAACAATTAAACTCGTAAGTATGGGATTTAATAACATTGATCCCATTCTCGCCGCTACCAATCCAAATATTATGCTGAAAATCTTCAAATATGCTATGTACAGAATTGTTACTTATGCTGCTTTCATCATAATCGTCATGAAAATAATTAATAAAAGTCCCGTCTTTTCGGTTAAAAATTGAAAGTCCGCCATTGGTAGCCAACCAAAGGTTATTTTTTGAATCTTCGATTATTTCATTAACACCAATATGCGGGAGCCAATTAATCCGGTCAGGATCGCTCACATAACGTGTAACCAAACCATTAGTTTTTGATACTGTGTATAAACCTTCATTTGAGCCTATCCAAACAGTATGGTGATTGTCTTCGTAAATACTAAAAATTTTATTATTGACCAGTGTATTTATTTTTGAGTTGAAATACTTTATTTCACTCACCAAACCTTTTTTCTCATCGAAAGTAAAAACACCTAAATCCTGAGTCCCTATCCAAAAAACACTATCCCGGCCCTGCGTTATACAAGTAATTTCCCTTAAATTTATTTTACCAAATCCCAAACATGGAATGGTATATTTTTTAAACAAATTGTTAGCTCTGTCAAAAATAAAAATGCCTCTATGAGTGGCTATAAAAATTCTGGATTTGAAATCTTTAAATATTTTATTTACATAATATTTTGTGCTTGTTACCGGCGTTTCGATGATATCAATATTATAGAATATATCGTCTTTTGCATTATAATATGAAACTCCATTGTTAAGTGCAACCCAAACATTGTCTCCCTCGCACAATAAATAGTTTATGCTGTTGCCAAGAATTGTAGTTGAATCGAACGGCCTATGAAGGAAAATTTTAAATTTTGCACCATCAAAACGGTTTAAGCCATCCTGGGTGCCTATCCATATAAAACCTGTTGAATCCTGGGCAATGCAGTTTATCCGACCGTTCGACAACCCATTGGCAATCGTCAAATGATCGAACCTGAGTTTTTGAGACAATATTGCATTACTTAGATAGCAAGTTAAAAAAATGAATATACCAATTTTTCTAAAGTTCAAAATGGAAAACATAATATTAAGATGGTTAAAGCAAATGTAATGAATTCTTAATTAAACATGTAAGATTTAGCTGAATTCACGATGAAAACCAATCCTTAATTAAAGAAAGATTTATATTAAAAAAAATTGGGAAAGCTGATTATTTTTTTTCAAAAAGAACAATATTATACTAATACGAAACTCCGGCTATTATTGCTATGGAAAATTTATATCCTGAAACATCCATGTATTCAAATTTCATGAATACAAATGGACAAATTATTAATGTTTAGCTTCGCTGGCACCTTCAGGGTTCATCTTTAGCAAAAGGTGTACGTCGAGTGGAGCCGAAACGTACTTACAAAATAATCGGCTTAAATCAACCACATTGTATTAATATTAAAAAAATGCAGGATAAAAAATATGGGCTATGAAACCCACATGATTTGTATACGCAAACACGATTGGATAAAATCATCCCATGTGGGTTCCATTAGACCATTGAAAATTAAATTTTATTCTAATGAAATAACATAATGTGGGTAGTTAAATTATGATGTTGTTAATTATTGTGTTATTTGGTGTAATGGAGTTTTAGTGGCAAAAATAATTGCAGCCACCAAAGCACCAATCCACAAAAATTTAACTTCGTTGAGGGCTTCGCCGTTCACTAAAGAACCATAATAATTTACATCATAGCCAAAATATTTAATATTTTACAAACTTGCTATAATAAACCTTGTTGCCATTAACTACTTTAATAAAATAGTTTCCCGGAAAATATTTTTTACAATTGATTGCAATGTTGTTTTCATTATTGAATTTTTGTTGTAAAATTATTGCACCTATCGTATTATAAACCGTTATATCGGTAATTGAAGAATTAATCATAGGTATCTTAATATTAAGCTGATCATTACATGGATTTGGATAAACATTCAGTTGATCCTGCCCTTTAATTTCTTTACTAATGTAGGGCTGCTGACAGTAATTGAGAATGAGTCCTGGGCTTGTGCCCCTCCAAGGTTTGTAACAGTTACAATTACTTTGTAAACACCAGTATCGCTATTTGATGGATTGCCCTGAAGGATTTTTGTTGTATCATTAAATACCAACCATGAAGGAAGTAATGCACCATTATTAAGTGTAAAGCTGTAAAATAACCTTTCTCCTAAATCATTATCAGCAAAAGAATATAATAATAAAACTTTCAATACTGAACCCGCAAAAACTATTTTATCTGTAATTTGAGTTTTTAAATAAGGCGGTTGGTTAACACTTTTGTCTGAAAAGGCATCAATATTGCTTATTGAAAATCCAGAGTTTGTGCCACTCTTGATACAGTTTACTTTAACATATTGAGCAGAAACCGGATTGAAAACAATTTTATCATATCCGCCATCACCGACTTTTTCGGTATAAACTGTATTCCAGTTTGCACTATCAGTTGAGACCTGAATTTCATAATTAAGGGCGAACTTGGTATCCCAATGTATAAGCATTTGTTGTAATTTATATTGTTTGTCAAGTTTAACCATTAACCATTGGTTATTATTACTTTCCGAAGCCCATCTGGAAACCAGTGTATCATCATCAACTGCATAACTTGGCTGGAAACCGTAGGATTCAACAGAAGAAGCGTAAATATTGCGATATTTTAACCTGTTTAAATTGGTACTATCAATTACAGAATAAATAAATGGGGCAGTATTATATTTTCCACCTTTGTCAGTTGCATTGATCATAGCTGTATATATGCCAGCAGTCTTTGAGATGTTAGCAATTTTTAATATTCCCGAAGTCAGTATGATTTTACCTATTGAACTTGTATTGCCCACTGAATAAGTAAGGCTTATACTGTCTTCTATATCATTGAACCAATTTGTCAACTTCCCTATAGTAATGGTATCATTTTTGCCAGGAAAAGAGTATGCTTCCGGAATTAAACCTTTAACATCCGGAGGATTGTTTACTGAACCATTTTGAACCAGTACATAATCAGGGTGCCTGGTTTCTATGTTCAACAATGCACTTGCACAGTCCATAAGGCTTCCATTTTTATCACCACCTGTTGTTGTCATATTCGAATAAGTCCAGGTCATTGCCCCGGCATAACCATTATTATAGGCATAATCATAAGCTTCTTCCGGCGTTATTTTTGGACTTTCCGTTGGAAAGCCAATTGCTGGGAATTCACCAATTACCAGAGGTTTGTCAAGTGCCCAATGCGAAGCTGGTTTATGGAAAGGTGAATACTGTGTACCATTCGAAGTATAATAATGTATCATATAAAAATCGAGATAACCTAAACTGTCGCCTCCTTGTGCAATAAGCCTGTCTTTTCTGTAATAGTTTTTATAACCATCGACATCCGAACAAGCCTGTATTTCCCAGGCACCATTAGATACCAAAGCATTGGGCGCTTCCCTGTGAACTGCGCCACCTACCAGATTGACGAATCTTTGTATATATTTCATATCGACATGTTTGACTGTCGACCAACCAAATTGAGTCGACATACCTTCGGCTTCATTAAAAACTTCCCAACACAAAACACCCGGGTTGTTTTTTAATACTTTTACCATAGGGATTAAAGCATTGTTAATATAAGCATTCGTATAAGAAGTATCAGTAAGAAGTAATATATTTCTTTGAATATCAGTGCTGTTAGATGTTTGTAAAGTATCCAGCATTCCATAAGACCATAAGCACAAATCGACTAAAATACCTTTTGAATAGGCATAGGTTAAAGCAGTATTAATATTATTAATATCGCTTGTGCTCATACTTGTTACCTTACCATCATT
>CAVSGB010000329.1:0-16325 GCA_963726845.1 uncultured Bacteroidota bacterium
TGGAAAAATCAAGGGACAAATTATCGACAAAAAGAAAGGGACTTCAGGATTTGGTTACGATCCTGTATTTATTCCTGACAATTATTTTTTAACCTTTGCCGAATTAAATATGGACGAAAAAAATAAGATTAGCCATCGTGCAAAGGCTATTGAGAAGCTGGTTGAATACCTAAAAAGTAAAAAATACTAATTTCTTGATTTTGTCCATATTGGGCAATAATAATATTCCAGGAACGTTTTTAAAAACCACAAATAATAATTTATAATGATTAAAAAAATCCTTTTCCTCTCTGCAATATTTTTATTTTTAAGCAATAGCATTGCACAATTAGCCCCTGGTGCCTGGACTGAGCACATTTCCTATCATCAGGCCCAAAAAGTGGTGGTCGGGGGGAGCAAAGTTTATGTTTGTACATCGAACAGCCTTTTCTCTTATGACAAATCAGATGGGGACGTACGAGGAATTACTAAAGTGCAGGGATTGTCTGATGTTGAAATAGCTACAATTGCCTATGCGACTTCCAAAAAAATGCTTCTTATTGCTTATACAAATTCGGGTATTGACATACTGGATAATAAAAACAAGATTACAAATTTACCTTATATTGAAAACAAATTGACTATTTCTGACAGGCGTATAAATGATATATTGATAATTAATGATTATGCATACCTGTCCTGTGATTTTGGTATTGTTGTTTTAGATTTAGATAAACTTGAAGTAAAAGACACTTATTATCCGGGTGTCGGAGGGTCAGTAAACAGGGTCAATCATTTATGTACTGATGGACAGAACACTATTTATGCAGCAACACAAACCGGCATCTATAAAGCATTGATAAACGATCCGTATTTGGTCGATTACAACAGATGGGAACATTTAACGGGCTTTTCGAAAAGTAATTCAGAATGTAAAAGTGTAGAATATTTAGAAGGATGGCTTTTTGCTTCTTATATTAATGCTACCTATGGTACAAAAGATAGCCTGATGTATTTTGACGGAATGTCATGGCAAAGTTGTCCTCATTTTGGAAATGGCAATGTGATAAATTCTATCAATGTATTAGGAAATAAATTATTTGCTTCAACAGGTTGGGGCGAGCTGACGATAGACAAAAATTTAAATTTCAATGTCTTTTTACCCGGCGAACATACTACGTATGCTACTATTGATAACGATGGCATTACCTGGATTTCCGACATGCTCAAAACCCTTATAAAAGTTTTACCAAATGGGACAGCAGATACAACAATAAAACCTCCTGACAGCCCTTTTTACCCGGACGTTTTTAAGATGGATTTTTACGATGGAAGGATTTGGACTGTTGCCGGAAGTAAAGATGAAACCTGGAGCCGTATGTATAACCATAATGATGCCGAAGGATATTTTAATGGAAGCTGGCATTGGTATAATTCTGATGTAACTAAAGAATTATTAAATGTCCGGGATCTTATAAACGTAAGAATTTGCCCAACCAATCCTGATAAAGTTTTCTTTGCTTCTTGGACACTGGGAGGTTTAGTAGAATTTGACTATAATAATGGTAATGTTAATTTTACATTGTTTAATCCGGGAAGCAGCAGCTTGCAAGTTTTTAATCTCTGGGGGACATGCTCGATTAATGGATTATCGTTCGATAACTCAGGAAATCTCTGGGTTACAAATGCCCGTGTAAAGAACCAATTATCAGTTTTAACATCTAAAGGTGTTTGGAAAAGTTTTTACCTGGGCAATACTGCAACTAATAACGTAATGGGTGATGTTCTTGTCACAAGTTGGGTCCTAAATGGATTATTGTAGGAGGAACTACCAATCTGGTGGTTTACGACAGTGGGAATACACCAACAGATGCATCTGATGATACAAAAGTCAATATTAGTTTGGCAAATGTTCAATCGATTATTCAGCCCACCAATATATATTGTATTGCAGAAGATCATCAAGCCAGCATTTGGGTTGGGACTGATGCAGGGCCTGTAAGGTTTGATTCGCCCCAAAGTGCATTTGATGAAGGCGGTATTTCTGGTGAAAAAATAAAAGTTCCTATTGTCAAAGGGAAAACAGATGCTGCTTATCTGCTTGAAACTGAAAGAATTAATGCAATAGCAATAGATGGTGCTGACAGGAAATGGCTTGGTACTCAAAATTCCGGGGCTTATCTTGTATCTGAAGATGGATTGACACAAATTTCGCATTTCACTGCAGAAAAACAGCCCGTTGTTTTCTAACACAATAAACGATATAAAAATAGACCCTAAATCGGGTGAAGTTTATTTTGCCACCGATAAAGGGCTAATTTCATACAAAGGTTATGCAACAAATGGTGGCGATAATTTTGGTAAAGTTTATGTTTATCCAAATCCGATCCGGGAAAATTATACAAGTGATATTTTTATTACAGGCCTCATTGAAAATACTATAGTAAAAATTACTGATATTTCAGGAAACTTAGTTTTCGAAACCTTATCTCTGGGCGGACAAGCAGTCTGGAACGGTAAAAATTTATTGGGGAAACGTGTGAACACAGGTGTTTACCTGGTCTTTTGTTCCAACAAAGATGGTTCAAAAACTGCTGTTGCCAAGCTTCTATTTATTCACTAATAATTGAAAAAAAAATCTTCATTTTATTTTATTGAAAATGAAGGAATTTTGTATATTTAACGTGCCAAAAACTGTTATCATCCATAATATACAAAAATATGTTTTTCGAATCAGTAAATTCAAGAAAGAAACATCTTATTAGTTGGGCTAAAGACCGTAAGATCGATATGCCAGCTAAGCCGGAAGAGCTAGAACAAGTGCTTAAACTTGATTTACGCCTCAAAGGGATAACCAAATTACCTAAAGAAATAGACAGCCTTCCTAACCTGGTTGAAATAAATGGGGCGTTTAATGAATTGACAGAATTGCCCTGGGAATTTGGGCATTTAAAAAATCTCAAAAATATTGATTTCAGTCATAATAAATTGACTGATATTCCGGGAGTTATTTGCCAAATTGCAAATTTGGAGACATTAAAGCTGGAATCGAATTCCATAAAAAAAATCTCTCCGGTAATTGCCAATCTTGAGAACCTTATTGATCTAAATTTGTCCTTTAATCAAATTAACGACTTACCCACAGAGTTCGGTCATCTGAAACACCTTATTAAACTTAACCTTGCTGCGAACAACTTATCCTCATTACCTTCCAGTATGCATAGGCTTTATAGTTTAACAGAAATAAGATTGTGGAAAAATAACATTACAGAAATACCTGATTTTGTTAAGGAATTACCAAATCTTAAAACTATCGAACTTGAAACTGATACTGCCAAAATCAACCAGCAATTGGTTCATGCTTCAATAAATAATGACTTGCAAAAGGCTGAAAAATTGTTGTTACTTGGCGCCGATATTAACTATAAATGGCTGAATTACGGGAACCTGCCTTTCACTACACCTTTATTTGAAGCACATAGTGTTGAAATGATCAAATTTTTAATAGAACATGGCGCCGATACAAGTATTAAAAGGGAAATAATCAGGTCAACGAGTTCTATTAAAGTCTGGGAAAGTGATAAAAAAACAGTTGATTTCGAAACAATATTCACTAAAAAACATCCTGCGGAAGTAGCCAAATTTATTAAAACTTTAGCTCAGCAGAACTCTTGATTTTGTGGGTTGTACTGGATTCGAACCAGTGACCCCTACCGTGTGAAGGTAGTGCTCTAAACCAACTGAGCTAACAACCCAAAACTATGCAGACTGGAGATTAAACTACTTAAATATTTTTCCTGAATAAATTGATAAGAAAAAAATTTGTGGGTTGTACTGGATTCGAACCAGTGACCCCTACCCTGTCAAGGTAATGCTCTAAACCAACTGAGCTAACAACCCAAATTTCTTGAAAATTTATAAGATTGGGCAAAAGTATAAAAAGTTTTGATTTTTAAAATTGTTCTATTTCCTCAAATAAGGTTTAACAACATGGACAAAATAATTTCTTACAATGTTAATGGCCTTCGCGCAGCAATGAATAAAGGTTTTATCGAGTGGTTAAAGCGTGAGGATCCGGATATTCTTTGCATCCAGGAAACCAAACTTCAAAAAGGCCAGATAGATACATCTGAATTTGAAAAATTAGGATACAACCATTATTGGCATGATGCAGTAAAAAAAGGTTATAGCGGTGTAGCGGTCCTAACCAGGCGACTTCCTCTATCTGTGAAATATGGAATAGGTATTCCCCGCTACGACAATGAAGGCAGGACAATAATTGCCGACTTTGGCGCTACAACTTTAGTTAATGTCTACTTTCCTTCCGGTACAACTGGCGATGAAAGGCAGGATTTTAAAATGCACTGGCTTGACGATTTTTTAAAGTTCCTTTTGGAATTGAAAAATGAGAAACCAAATATAATCGTTTCCGGCGATTACAATATTTGCCACAAACCAATAGATATCAATTTCCCCAAGAAGCATGAAACCTATTCCGGATTTTTGCCAGAAGAACGTGAGTGGATGGATAAATTTGTGAATAGTGGTTTTATTGATTCGTTCAGGGTATTTAACCAACAACCCGATCAATATAGCTGGTGGAGTTACAGGGCAAATTCACGCGTTAAGAATTTAGGTTGGAGGATTGACTACCACATGGTTTCTACTCCTTTAAAGAATTCGTTGAAAGGGGCATCAATACTAAAAGACGTATATCATTCCGATCACTGTCCTGTTTTAGTTGAAATTGATATTTAGATTATTGTTTGGTTTTCCTAATATTTTCAACAAATTCATCAAAAAGAAATTCAGTATCCACTGGGCCACCAGTTGCTTCAGGATGAAATTGGGATGAAAAAAATGGTTTTGTTTTGTGCTTCATCCCCTCGTTGGTATTGTCATTAAGGTTAATAAATAAAGGTATCCAATCTTTGGTTAACGTATTGTTGTTAATGGCAAAACCATGATTTTGAGAAGTTATATAAGCTTTTTTTGTTCCGACCTCAAGGACAGGCTGGTTATGGCTTCTATGACCATACTTTAATTTATAAGTATCGGCACCAGAAGCAAGCGCCATCAACTGATTTCCCAGGCAAATCCCCATTATCGGCTTATTTTGTTCAAATGCCTTGCTAAGGTTACGGATAGTTTCAGTACACATCTTTGGATCGCCCGGCCCATTGGATATAAACAAACCATCATAATCTTCAGCAGAAATATCACAATTCCAGGGAACCCTGAGCACAGTAGTATCGCGTTTTAACAAATTCCTGATAATATTGTGCTTAACGCCGCAATCGATCAACAATACACGATATTTTCCATTTCCATAAGTTTTCTTCTCTTTAATGCTTACAAGATCAACCAGATTATCTTTATTGGGATCGTACATTGGAACATCTTTATTATCAAAAATAATCTTGCCAAGCATTGTACCTTTTTCGCGCAGGCGTTTTGTAAGCGAACGTGTATCGATTCCAAAAATACCCGGAATATTATAATTTTTAAGCCATTCGCCAAGGCTAATCTTTGCATTCCAATGACTGTATTCAAATGAATAATCGGAAATAATAAGCCCGGAAATATGTAACCTGTCCGATTCAAAGAATTTTGCCATATCATTTTCTAAATCTCCTCCCGGAACACCATAATTGCCTACCAAAGGATAAGTTAAGGTCAATATCTGCCCTTTATATGACGGATCTGTCAAGCTTTCAGGATATCCAGTCATGGCAGTATTAAAAACAACCTCGCCTGAAACTGATGTTTCCCCACCAAACGATTTTCCCGTTAATTCGGTACCATCCTCAAGTAACAACTTTATTGGCTTAATTTCACTCATTATTTAGTTGTTTTATTTCTGATTTTTTCTGATTCCATATAATGTGTTATTATTTCTTCGCATTGTTCTGCACCTATTCTTTTTGCAATAATTTTCCTGTCTTTGTCGAGAATATAAATTGTCGGCGTACTCGACACATCGTACATATCTTTGAATTTATAATCGTAAGGGTTCCAGGCATTGATCCAGTCGTAAAGCTTATGCTCATTGACGAAATCTACCCATTTAACTTTTCCTTCTTCTCCGAATAAAGTACTAATCGCTATTACTGTAACATTTTTATCCTTCAATTTATTGTAAACATCATACATAATTGGTGTTGCCTTTTTGCAATGTCCGCAATCTGCTTCCCAGAAAAAAAGTACTATATAATCTTTTTTGATATCCGAAAGTTTGAAAAAACTACCTACATAAGGATTTTTTTTCAAAGCAGCACTATCGGCTGCAGCTTTGAAATGGTCGGCGGGAACAAATACCAACTGAATATCGGGCGCAACTTTGCCAAGCATTAAAGGGAAACGTTTAGTGACTTGTTCCCTGAGCTTTTTCATGTGGGTCGAGTCGTTCCATGTTGCTTCTTTTAAATAATATTTATCGGAAATATAAAGTGCGATGTCTTCAAAGCCCATAATCTGGCTTTGTACGTAATGGTTGAATAGCGTGACCAGCATATACCTGAACAATTCCGGGCTTGTACGTGATTTGGCTATAAGCATGTCGACTTCTTTATCAATCGAATCAGGAATTTGGGGCACAACTTTATCGATGTAAGTTATTATTTTATCTTCGTAAATTGGTGTTCTTAAAAGCCGCCCATCCGAAATATCGAAGTTGTCGAAATAGTGTGAACGGTAATAATGATACTGGAAAGAAGAATCAATAATTTTGCCATTTGCATCTTTTGGCGGATCGGGAACTTCGATATCTTGTGTTGCCTTTATAAATTTAACGATGAATGTATTTGGGTTTTCCGCCAATATTTTTTCTTTGTATTGTTTTACTTCAGTGTCAATAGCTTTTATTTGTTCAGAGAATTTTGCCTTTTCTTCATCGGTTTTTGCATTCTTTTTTTGTTCAGAAATTTTCTTAACTTCATCACGCTTCTCTGCCAACAAATATTGGTAATCATAAAAAATATGGTTCTCTTTTGAGCCTGAAAATTTTATTTTCTTAAATAAATCGCTTGTGTCATTTTCTACACTAAATTTCTGATCTTCTCCCAAAATAATATCGAAATAAGTCTTGTTAGGAAGAAAAATAATATACATGCCTTGAGGCAACACTTTATTCTTTTTAAAAACCCCTGACCCATTTTTATCAACCCAAATTGTATCGTCCGGGTACATTGAATTGGCAAAATGGTGCCCAAGTATCAAAGTAGTATCTTTTATACCGCGTACCTTAACTTTTATTTCATAACCTTCCTGTTCTGAAAAAACTTGGGGCCACAACCAATAATAACAATATACCGGTTAAAATTTTTCTCATATCATTAAATTTGATTAACAATTATCATTTTAAATTTTATTTCTCCGATAGCCAATAAAGATAAAAAAACATTAAAAAATCAGGCTGTTAAATATTTTTAAAAGTAAGAACTTTACTGCAAAACTAATGAAAGGAAAGCAATTATAAAAATGTTGAACTTACAGCCAGACAAAGTATTTTTACTAAAAGCTGAAATCTTGGATTATACATTTTTTCTTGTAGCTTTACTGCACGAAATGGAAAACTAATCAACATGATTACACTTCAACAAGCACAAAAAATTATTTCAGAAAGGATCAGTTCAATTAATTTCACTTCGGAACCTATCGAGCTTTATAAACCGATTTCATATATATTTAAAACTGGTGGAAAAAGAATAAGGCCAGCAATTACACTCTTGGGCTGCAATCTTTTTTCAGAGGACATAGAACCTGCAATATATCAGGCAATTGCACTCGAAATTTTTCATAATTTTTCACTTGTACACGATGATATTATGGACAATGCAAACGTGCGAAGGGGACAACAAACTATTCATGCAAAATGGAACAATAATGTTGCCATTTTATCCGGCGATGCAATGTGTATTAAGGCCTACGACTATATACTTGAATGTGATCAACGCTATCTAAAAAAAGTGCTTGCAGAATTTAATAATGCAGCTATTAAAGTTTGCGAAGGCCAGCAATTCGACATGAATTTCGAAACCCGTCAAAATGTCTCAGAAGCTGAATACCTGAGAATGATTGAGCTTAAAACCTCAGCCCTGCTGGCAGCATGTCTAAAAATCGGGGCTATCATAGGTGGTGCATCCGATAAAGATGCCAACTTTCTTTACGATTTCGGTTTAAATTTGGGACTGGCATTTCAACTTCAGGACGACCTGCTCGATGTGTTTGGCGATGAAACTACCCTTGGAAAAGAAATTGGCAAAGATATTTTATCGAATAAAAAAACATATTTATTGATTAAAGCATTAGAAACAGCTAAAGGTTTGCAGCTGGAATCATTAAAGAACTGGATTAAGGTTAAAAAATTCGACCCCGAAGAAAAAATCAAAGCTATCCAGGTTATCTATCTTGGCCTTGGAATAAAAGAAATCACCTTAAAAGCTATCGAAGGACGCCTTATCAAGGCACTTGATGACTTAAAAAAGGTTAATGTTGCAGATGAAAGAAAACTTGAGTTAAAGAATTTTTTATACAGCATGAGAAATAGAAAATATTAATATTTCTATCGAATTATTATATTATTTTGATTAGTTAATGGGAAATAAATTTCCAGTTTTGCCATTGTTCCTGAATGTCAGGGCTTACATTAGTTTGCGGGTTTTGTTCTTTGTTGTTTATCAAAACCGATTTCAGGCCAATTTGCTGAGTAATATAATCTGATAATTCTTTATAAGTAATATTGCATTTTGACTCTTTGAATTTTTGAAGAAGAAAATACGTAAACAATCCATGTTCTTTTTCTTTGTATGCAAGCGATGATTGCTCTCCGCTACTGGCGCTGAACACTACAAGGTTACCTTTAAGCAAATCTTCTTTAGGTTTTACTTTTATACCTCGGGCAGTAAATAAGCCCTGGCTGCGGGCGCCTCCACTGAAACAGGCATCAAGAAAAACAGTAATCCGTTTACAGGGATACTTGGTCAATTTTTCATAAACATCCATAAGTTTTAATCCATCGGTTACATTATTGCCATTAACATCAACCGGTATCAGATAGGGTTCTTTATTTATTTCATCGGGCAAACCATGTCCTGCATAGTAAAAGAATATCTCTGCATCGCCAAAACTGTTTTTGGCCAGTAAGCCCATCTTGTCCAATGCCTGTTTCATTTTACCGGTTGTGCCATCAAGGATAAAAGTTATGTTTTCTTTTGGTATGCCCAATGCTTTTGTAGCATATTCTTTAAAAGCGCAGGCATCGTTTCTTGCAAAATCAACATTTGCTTCAGAAACAAGTTCGATTTGCTGGGATGTATAATCTTCATTCCCAATAATAAGTGCAAAACGGGTTTGATTTGAATTGCCAATCTCCGGGATATCATTGTCAACATCCGATTTGTGGCGAAATTCATAAGTTGATTTTACCTGTGGGGCATAATTCACCAAAGGGTTCAAATCTAAATGAAAATCTGAAGGAAATTTATACATTGCCCCTGTATAATAGTCAAGTGGCAGAGAAGCAATCAATGGAACTCCAAATACATAAGAAGCTGGATCGCCGGCGGCCGATGCAAGAAATGCAATGCCCCAAAGATTATTCCATGTCCCATCTAAGTATGTTAGCCAACTAATGCTATTATGTTTAAATAGCTCAGCGTCTGAGTAGCCATCTTTTTTTAATTTCAGGTGAATTTCATTCTTTTTATTTTCTGGGCCAGCTTTAATTCTCCTCTTAATGCTAATCCTGCAAGGAGTGTACTCGTTTGTGGTTACCCCGTTGACATATATTAAGGCACCAGAGGGATTTGAATAGACCTGAATATATTGATGCCTTCCATTAAAAATAGTAGCACAAGAACTACATATAAACAATAAAATTATTGAAATAAAAAAAATTACTTTATTCATGAACTGTAAAATTTACTTAAATTTCCAGTCTTGCCATTGATTCTGAACATCAAGGCTTACATTGGTTTGCGGGTTTTGTTCTTTGTTGTTTATCAATACCGATTTTAAACCTACTTGCTGGGAAAGATAAGTTGATAAATCTTTGTACGAAATATTGCCTTTTGACTCTTTAAACTTTTGAAGCAGGTAATAAGTAAACAAACCATGCTCTTTTTCTTTATAAGCAAGCGAAGATTGCTCGCCACTGCTGGCTGTGAAAACAACAAGGTTGCCTTTTAACAAATCTTCTTTTGGTTTTACTTTTACCCCGCGAGCAGCAAATAAGCCCTGGCTTCGGGCGCCACCACTAAAACATGCATCGAGGAAAACTGTAATGCTTTTGCAAGGAAATTCGGTTAATTTTTTATATACATCCATAAGTTTAATCCCTTCAGTTATATTATTTCCACTAACATCAACCGGGATAATGTATGGTTCTTTATCAATTTCATCGGGCAAACCATGTCCCGCATAGTAGAAGAATATTTCAGCATTGCCAAAACTGTTCTTTGCCAGCAAACTCATTTTATTTATGGCTTGTTTCATTTTGCCAGTTGTGCCATCAAGGATAAATGTTATGTTTTCTTTTGGTATGCCCAGCGCTTTTGTTGCATATTCTTTAAATGCGCTTGCATCATTTCTTGCAAAATCGACATTTGCCTCTGTTGCAAGTTCAGCCTGTTGAGACGAATAGTCTTCATTTCCAATAATAAGGGCAAAACGGTTTTGATTTAAACTGCCAAGCTCCGGGATATCAATGTCAACATCAGATTTGCGGTTGAACGAATAAATACCTTCATTTGTATTCGAAGAATTGGAAGTGATTTTCGAACCTACAGCACTGACATCATTGTGAATACTGTTTTTTATTAATAAAGCAAATTTCCCATCAAAATCTTGTTTGCTAATTTGTTCTAATAAATTATTGTAAGCAACTGAATATTTTTCTGTTAAAATTCTACCAGCTCTATAATAAGGATATAAATTTATTTTAAATGGCTCCACAGAATTAAGTTTGAAATCAGTATTAATTATTTTTGGGACTGTAACCAATAATTTTGCATCCAAATTAATGGTGCCCCACCATGGCGTATAAGGTATTATCCATCCTTCACCTGGATAAAAAAACAAAATATCTAATATCCAAGTCCTTTTAATATCTTCGGAAGGCGTAACTTCCATTTCAATTTTTGTATCAGGATATTCTTGAATTAATTTGGCCAATATCTCATTTTTATAAATGTAAGAAATAAACCTGTAATTCAATCTCTTAATATCATATCCATTGTCTTCCTTTGTAAGTGAATTAACTGAAATATTAATATTTGGGTTTTCTATTATTTTATTACTTGAATAAACAATTTGCTGGCCTTTATAATTCATGCCCAAACGACTTGGGGTTATGCAACTTACAAAAATAAGTGTCACTAATATTAAAAATATTGTTTTCATAATTGGTTAATAATAATGAAAATAATAACAAGGTTTTTTATAAAATTTCATCTTTATGCTTTTCTGAATTATTCTTACTTTTAATTTGTCATATTAATTCCAACAAGGTTAAAAAAGATCATCATCAAAATTTGCATCGACCAATTGCTCATTAGATGTATACCTTAATCCATTCAAATCATCAATTAATATTTCTGCAAGCCTAATGCTAATATCCTTAAATTGTTCAATTAAATCATCCGGTAGGGCTTCATTGGCATGGTCTCTTCCATGATAAACCATTTCACTAAAAACTATTATTTTATTGCCCCAAACAAATTCATTTGAAGAAATGTCCTTAATCAAACCAACAAGCCTAATATATGGCCTGTATGATTTAACCATTCCAAATTGTTCCCCACCAGCGCGTGCACCCATTCCATATTGAATTTTAAAAGCTGAAACATATTTACAGTTTAATTTATTAAGTTCTTCAGTATATGAATTATCTAATTTTTCTTTATCATAAGTGATAATTCTTTTTATAATTTTATCATGTTCAATCTTATCAAAATTCATATCAATGTTGAAATATTTAATTGAATTTTGTTTTTCGCTTAAAGTTTTATTAAAATATGACAGGATGCTAAAGTCGCCTAATTTTTTTTCAAAATCATTGCTTTTTTTGCGTCTGTTGTTCTCTTCAATACTGTTCAAATCATTGTTTAAATCGATTTTTGTTTTTAAATCCATATATGGCATCGGGGCAATAAAATTACTTGCAATTGCCGCATAACTCATGTAGCGTACTTGAAAGTATGATCTTGAATACAAAGTTGTAAGAGTTCTAACCTTTTCATTTACATTTATTTTTTCATTATTTAATGGAATCCAAGTGGTATTCTTAAAAACTGAACATGTTGATAATATGGATACTAAAAAAAATAATAGTAGTATATGCTTAGTCCTTTTTTTCATAATTCCCTTTTTAAGAATTATTGCTACATCATCAAAATAATTACAATCTAAACTTCATGTAAGTTATTAAAAACAATGTTCAAGCTAAAATAAATGGAATACTAATGTACAATATTTTTTAGAAATGTTTAATATATCTTTAAAAAAGTATAAAATAAACCTTTAGGGTTCAATTTAACAACCTGTTATATTTATCAGAAATCGCACTTAAATCCTGCTTGTTCATGCAATCGAAGTGGCCTTTCGGGCATTTTTTATAACCAAGTTTTGAGTAAGGCCTGCATTTTAAATTTTTAACCTCGAACATGAAATGCTCTTTACCTGGCATATATGGATATATACCGAATTCAGGAATGGTATTGCCCCAGATCGAAATTATGGTTTTATGATATTAAAAATAAATCAATGTTCTGGTTTATGATATTATTGCCTGTTAAGCCTATTTGCAAATGCTACCATAACCTATACAATATATTGGTTGCTGTTATATAATGTAAAAGATAATTGATTGAAAAATGTTTAATTCATTAAATCTTTTATTTCTATTTTCTTTTGAGAATGATTATTATCATAATCAAAAATCATTTCACCAGTCTGTTTTAACATTTTAATATAATTCAAATTATACCAAATAATTGACTTTCCGACACTGATCCCGTTCAATACTTCAATTTGTGTATTTCCTGTATTATAAGAAAATATTCTGATTTTTGATTCGTTGCCCACTTTCAAATAGGAGAAGTTAACAGGTTCGCCAGTTTTGGAACGTATTAAAATAATTCCTTTATTATTTTTAATAAAATCAACTTTGCCCAGGTTCTCGTAAACAGCTGGAATTTTTCTTTTTAAAATCGGGATTGTTTTTATCGATCAATTCCTGCAATTTGCCCCCGGGAATAACCAATTCCGTACTGTTTATAAGGTTCATAACAGCCGTAATACCTACTAATGATGGATTGTATTGTTGAGACGAAAGTTTTGTAGCTTCCTGTTTATACAAGTCCATTAAGTCAAAAGATGCGTAATCGTTGAATTTAATATCTTTCTTCTTCAAACTTCCGTTTCCCAATAAACTTCCTGTATAGAAGACATCTCCAGCAGGGTCAATATTAATTCCAAAATCCCTGAAACTTTCATCTTCGGGAAACATTCTAAGTGATTTAAATGTGCCTGAAGACGAAAAACAAGAAGTGAATACATTATTAGCTTCCTGTTTGCTTGTTTGCAATCCAGATCCTTTAATCCACAATGGGTTTCCTTCATTGGATAATTTTGCAATAAAAATATCGTTATTCTGGCTTACTTTAATGTTGTCATTTCCAAAAGAAAACTCATTGTCAGTAATCCCTGAAATGAATATTTCATTCTTTTCATTGAGTTTGATATTAAAACCAATATCATTGCCAGGGCCGCCAAAATTTTTGAGCCAGATAATCTTATTGCCAGGCCCGTATTTTGCTACAAATATGTCGTTTGATTTATTTACAGATTTTACAACCCCGTTATATTTTAAAGTATCGGTAAAGTATCCGGTAACATAGGAATTATTGTTTTGGTCGAATACAATATCATTATTGTTACTGCCATGGTTTCCACCCCTGGCCATTAAATCATCCCATATAATTTCAATATTTTTGGCATTTAAAGCAATCAACCCAGGAACAACAATTTTAGCTTTTTCATCTTTATACTTAGGCATGGCCATTCCAATAGGGGCATTAAGATAGGTTGGATCGCATACTGTATATGTTTGGTTATTAATTGTAAGAAAATCACCTTTTACCTGTTCATTAAACTTCACTGCACATGATACATGATCGCTGTATTCAAGACCTACAGAAGATGATTTTAAAACTTCCCTTAAAATTACTGAAAAAGTAACAGCCTTTTTGTCACAATCATAAGCCGGATATGAAAAGAACTCATCAGTAAACATAAATTTTTGGCCTCCAAACTGCTCCTCATCTGTTTTATAAGGCAAATCCTGAATTACTTTCAATATTACTGAAATGGCATCCTTCTCGCTCATTCCCTTGGTAATTCTTGAGAATGATTCAATAATAGACTCTTTCACAATTGATGAAAGTTCTGCACTGAAATAAATATCAAGACTTGCCAAGGGATAATCTTTATAAAAACTGACTAAATTGGCATTGTATTTAATTTTTAGTGTATCCGTCCCAAAAGGTATTTTACGAACTTTTATATCAGATTTCAGGTATATTGGTTGATTTACCGACAAATCAAATATTTTACGGGCTTCTGGAAAGTCTTTTCTATATGTTGCAATATTTTTGGCTTCCGATTTTTCCATAACATAGTAATTCATCTGATCGATAACAACAAACAGATGTCGAAAAACTTCCTGTTGGAAAGGAATTAACAGGATCAGGTTGTTGTCGGCAAAACCAAGTTTAACCTTATAATTCGATTTCATCAATATAAACCAGGTTAAAAAGGTTGAGCTGTTAGACTTTTTATTGTAAACGGCTTCCGCGAATTGTTTTATCAATTGGTAGTATCCCCAATCATTGAGGTTCATCCGGTTTTTGTAAAAAACCAGATCGTTAATTAACGTGCCATAAAAACATCCATTATATTGAGTAAGCTTATCGCCTACAACCTCCTCATTTACAGAAGCAGGAAAATAGGTTATAAAATTTTTATCATAATCAATAGATATAGGAGTTTCATAGAATTTAAACTGTGCAGTGTTTTTGGGGAATTTTGCCGGTTCTTCTTTAGATAAAACAGGCATATTAGTCTCAGATACAATTGCTTTGTTTGCTGTACTTACTAAAATTTGAGAATTAGATACTGCAACTGTTTTCTCATTTTTAGGCTGTAAAACCGGTTTGGGCATTTCGGGCGCTTTTGAAACAAACGCGTCAAAATCAACCCAATGTTGCTTAATATATGAAGTAAACTCTGAATCCATCTTTTGGATGTAAATCTCTCGTTCTCTTACAAATTGTTGGAATTCTTCATCTCTTTCTTTAACCCATTTTTGCTGCTCTTGTTCCTGATCTGACATTTCCTGCTGCTGCTTTTTAACAAATTCATCATAATCGTTCTGCGAACTTATTGATTGGTTAAATAGCATTACTATCGTTAAACCCAATAAATAGTGTTTCATTTGTATAGTTCTTAGTTTATGTGTTAACTTTTCGAATTATATATTTGCTAAAAAATAAATTTTTGAATAAAATTAATACTAATTATATCAATGTCGTTTAGTTAAGAAAAATTATGAATCCTAATTACGAGAAAACCTCATCCCCAACCCCTTCTCCAATCGGAGAAGGGGCAAGTCACTCTCCAATTGGAGATGGATTTAGGGTGAGGTTTGTATACTAACTAAACGACATTGCTAATTATATTCTTATGCCCAAAACCATAATATCGTCAATTTGTTCTCCATTGCCAATCCAGTCAATTATTCTGTCGCTTACTATTTTTTTCTGCTCGTTCATTGATTTTGAATGATTATCCCTGAGCATTTCCTGAAATCGTTTCGATTTAAATTTTTCGTTTGTTTCGTGGTGAAATTGATCAATATAACCATCGGAAAACAAATAAAAAACGTCACCTTTCTGGACTTGCATCTGATTATTCCTAAACTGAACTTTCTTTTCTGAAATCCCTATTGGCATCCTGTCAGCCTTAATTTCACAAAAATCATGGCCATTAATTAGATATAGTGAATTATATGCTCCCGCATATTGCAACAAATTGGATTCCTTATTAAATATACAAATAGCAATATCCATTCCATCTTTAGAGGATTTTAATTCGTTGGACTGGTGAAGCAGGAATATTATTTTAGACCGTAACTGATAAGTATATCCGCTGCATTATAAGAAATTGCTTTTCCTACAATTTCTGTCAATGCCGATATTCCCAGCATACTCATGAAAGCTCCCGGCACTCCATGCCCTGTGCAATCGGCAGGCTGTAATAATTAAATGGTTGTCTTTTTCTGCGAGCCA
>CAVSGB010000330.1:0-3679 GCA_963726845.1 uncultured Bacteroidota bacterium
GCGGATGGGCTTCGTAAAGGATTTCATCTGGTGCGCCATGAAAATTAAAAATTTCATAAACCTTCTGAAGGTTGCCTTTTTTATTTGATCGGGTGTAAAGTTTTCCGTCTGAGAAAGTTCCTGCCCCACCTTCACCAAAACAATAATTTGATTCCGGGTTCACAATATTTTCGCGGCATAAAATAGCAATATCTTTTTTCCTTTCAGAAACATCTTTACCCCTTTCCAAAATTACAGGTTTAAAACCAAGCTCAATTAACCTTAAGGCTGCAAAAATACCAGCTGCCGGCTCCTACAATGATAACCGGTTCTTTGTTACCAATAAACTGATATTCGAAATTAGGTTTTTCGATTAATTCAGGCACTTCATCAATAAATACCTGAAAGTTCATATTAATTGAAATGTCCCTGTGGCGGGCATCAATAGATTTTTTAAGTATCCTTATTTTTTTTATTCTTTCGGGAATAATACCAATATGCTTTGCCAATGCCAATATACAATCCTTTTCTGATGAAGCTTCTTTCGGATTAAGTGCTATGTTAACAGTTTGCTGCACTGTATTTTAATTTTGAGACAAAAGAAGGATCATGGAACCTAAATTTTTAAATCTTTATACTATTACATTGTAAAACTTTGTTTTTTTAGCAAACTTTACTCTCAAAATCCGCGTAAATCTGTTAAATCAGTGTCATCCGAGTTCTATTGTTTGCAGCTTTAGCTGCACTATAAAAGAATTTATGTTCCTAAACTTGAGTTATTTTCACAAAATTTTACTCGAAATGCACCGAAAACATTATAATTCGGGAATTAAGCTTGACAATTGAGTTAACATATTGTTCCTGACCAACATAAGGAGTGTGGTTTAACACATCAAGCAACCCTTCTGAAAGTTTTAATTCTGTAGATAATTTAAAGTAGGGCAAATAATAATCAATACCGAATCCAAATTCGTAATAGACATCATATTTTTTAAGCAGAACATAGTCAGTTAAGGTTTCATCGAATTTTGTTTTTGATGCGAGGTCATAACGAAAACTGCCACCTGCGATCAGGTAAGGCCTGTAATTATTTATCCTTTTTGCTTTATATTTTATTGATACAGGGAAATCGAGCATGCTCGATTCGATTTTTTCAACATAATTGAATGTCTTTTTATTACCTTTAATAACAGTATATACAAGGTTCCTTTGTCCAAAATTAAAACTCGGGAGGAAACGAAGGTTAAAATATTCTCCCAGCCTGTAATCTGAAATCATGCCAACCTGAAACCCAGGTATTAATTGACCAACATCAGCATACAAGCTGGAATCTTTATTATTTATAGTTTTTCTGCCAATTGAGAAATCCATGAAATTTAATCCAAGCGTGTACCCAAAATGAACTGGCTTTTCATCGTATTCAGGGTTGTTCTTTACTTCAGCTACCTGTGCAAATGTTGCAAAAGTGGAAAAAATGAGAAATAATATCAGTGATTTTCTTTTCAATTCTTCAAATTTAAGCTTTTTGTCATTGGTTACATTTTGTTAGCAATCCTAATAATTAATTTCACTTTTTAAAACTTCATTTCACTGCACATTCTCAAAATGGAAAAGGGGAACTCAATTTCCAGATAAAAACTGTTGTCGAGATGGTTTTACGACCTTTTGTACTGAACTAAAAACTTATCATTTTTGATTCATAATTCTTATAATCCAATCGAAAACTGCACGAAAATATTACATTCCGGTAATCTTCACAAAATTTGTATTACTTTTTCTCACCAGAATAAATAGAAGCAACACCAAAAGTAAGTGATTTTATTTTGCAATTATTAAAACCTGCTTCACTTAATATTTGTATAAAATCTTGGCCATCAGGAAAATTCTTAACAGATTCCGGAAGGTATATATAAGCCGATTTATCTTTTGAAATTATTTTCCCAATAATTGGTAAAATATTTTTAAAATAAAAATTATAAACCTGTTTGAAAGGGAAACCGGTAGGTTTCGAAAACTCTATGATTACAACCAATCCATTAGTTTTTAAAACCCGGTGCATTTCTAAAAGACCACGTTGAAAGTCATCGAAATTGCGGACACCGAAAGCTACGGTAATTGCATCAAAATAATTGGATTCAAATTTTAAATCTTCCGAATCGCCATATTTAAGCTCAATTCGATTGGCGAGCCCTTTCTTTTGCACCTTCTCCCGACCTATAAGAAGCATTTTTTCTGAAATGTCGATGCCGATAATTTTTGCATCTTTAATTTTTGTTGCTTCTATTGCAAAATCGCCAGTCCCTGTAGCAATATCCAATAAATTGTCAATTTTTCGTCCGGAAAACATTTTTATTGCAACCTTTCGCCAGTATCTGTCAATTCCCAGTGATAACAAATGATTTAAAAAATCATACCGATATGCTATTGAATCAAACATGGCTTCTACCAGTTCTCTTTTGCCTATATCTTTTGTATTATCTGGGTTTATCTGTTTCAACCTAAATAGTATTAAATTTTTCTTCAAGCGATATTGAAAATATTTTTCTGAGAAAGGCCAGTCATAATTAGAAAATAAGGTCTATACATAATTGCAAAAAACAAATATAATTATTATTGAAAGCAATGTAATCGGGTAAATTGATAATTTTGGAAAATTGAACTAATATTTATTCTTTAATTTAAAGTTATTATGAATAAAAAAGTATTAATCACCGGGGCAACATCTGGTATAGGTTATGCAACTGCAAAGCTTTTGGCAAAAAACAATTTCAATTTAATTATAACCGGACGGAGAAATGACCGTCTTCAGGAACTAAAGAAAGAATTGGAGTCAGCCGGTGCTTCGAAAGTTTTAACAATTTGCTTTGATGTCAGGATTAGAAAACAGGTAATAAAAGCAATTTCAGAATTACCGGCAGAATGGCGCGACATTGATGTGCTTGTCAATAATGCAGGCCTGGCTTCTGGTTTTGGCCATATTCAGGATGGCGATATCGAGGATTGGGAGAAAATGATCGATACAAATATTAAAGGTTTGTTGTATGTTACAAAAGAAGTAATGCCGATTATGGTTTCACAAAAAAAAGGCCACATAATCAACCGCGGTCCCGCGGCCCAGCAGGAGCATCATGAACGTGGCCAACGGGTTGGCCAGGAAAACCTGTTCCAAGACCGAGTCTCCGCAGCCAGGCGCCCGGAAAGGGATGAGATAGAGCAGATAGGGGAGGATCCAGAGGCAGAAGAAGACGAGATAGGCCAGGACGACGGCATCGCGGGCCCTGGCGGTCGAGGCCGACACGGCGATCGAGACCATCGTCACGAAGAGGACCGTGCTGAGGGTGATGGCCGTCAGGGCCACGATGGCTTGCAGGTGATGCCGCCCAGGAGCATGGTCATGGCCAGCACGGGGACGCCCGACAGGACGAGGCACAGGGAGGATCTGCACCACGCGGCTGCCGAGTTTGCCGACGATGATCTCCAGGCTGCTCAGGGGCGTGGTATAGAGGTATTCCATGGTGCGGCGTTCGCGTTCCTGGGCGATCGCTCCGGCCGCCTGGGCGGGACCGATGAGGAGCACGGTCAGCAGTTGCATGAAGCCGAGGTGCCGAAGAAGGCCGCAGTGAACCGGCGCTGGCGTTCATGTCGTTGGAATTCAGCCCGACAGTCAGGTAGGTGAAGAGAAGGGGCAGAAGACGGCGAC
>CAVSGB010000331.1:0-3090 GCA_963726845.1 uncultured Bacteroidota bacterium
GACATACGATAGCATGGCTTACATCGTGGGCATGGCAATAGGGAAACACAGGCTATTCGAACGGATATCGCCAAAAAAATCCTGGGAAGGCGCAATTGGCGGGTACATATTCAGCGTGCTGGTTGCATATATTATTTCTAAATTTTATTTTGATTTAACATTTGTCCAATGGGGAATTTATGCAACCTTAATTACAGTTTTCGGTACATTTGGCGACCTGGCAGAAAGTATGCTTAAACGGAGTCAGGATATTAAGGATTCAAGTTCGATACTGCCCGGTCACGGCGGTATTCTAGACCGGTTCGATTCATTGTTTTTAGCTGTCCCTGCAGTATATTTGTATTTGCAATTTATTTAATTTAGTTGCCCGATGGTGATATTTTCCTAAAGCTTTAGTTATATTAAGTTAAATCGGACAACTAAAATCTAACTTCGAAATTATGGGACTAATTAAAAAAATAAAAAAACTTAAAAGGGCACATTTGTCGCTTCATCCTGAAGGCATGTCAATTATCAAAAACCTTTTAATGTACCTTATTATCTTAAATGGCATAATATATTTTATAGCGATTAATGAAATAATTTTTTTGCTTATCAATTTTGCCAGTTTGGTTATATTCGCGATAGTACTTTATTTTTTCCGCAACCCGGAACGGATTGCAATTCATGACGAAAGCACGCTTTATGCACCTGCAGATGGAAAGGTTGTTGCAATCGAACAAATTTTGGAAAGCGAATATTTCAATGAACAAAGAATCCAGGTTTCAATTTTTATGTCGCCTCTGAATGTTCATGTAAACAGGGCTCCTATAAGCGGTGAAGTAACCTATTATAAATATCATCCTGGGGATTATCTTGTTGCGTGGCATCCAAAATCATCAAGCCACAATGAACGGACAACTGTTGTGCTTAAAACTTATAAAGGTGTGGAAATATTATTGCGGCAAATAGCAGGCGCTATTGCAAGGCGCATTGTTTGCTATGCCAAGGAGGGCGGAACTTTTACACAGGGCCAGGATTTAGGTTTTATTAAATTTGGCTCCAGGGTTGATTTGTTGCTTCCTTTAAATGCTGAAATAAAAGTAAAAATTGGCGAATTTGTAAAAGGCAATTTAACTATTGTTGCAAAAATATAGAAGTATTAGAATTTATTATGTATTAATGCTGTCTTAAATATCAGGGCATTAAGCCTGTTAACCATTTTGAGCCAATAATTAAAATGTACATTAACAAGCTTAATGCCTATAAAACTTAAGAGTTCCCACTTTTTTATTTTCCTCTAATGGCTTTTATGCCCGGAAGTTCCTTGCCTTCCATATATTCGAGCATTGCACCGCCACCTGTCGAAACATAACTTACTTTATCGGCAAGTTTATTTTTATTAATCGCGGCAACTGAATCGCCACCTCCAATAAGGCTGAATGCCCCTTTTGCAGTTGCCGTTGCTATTGCCTGGGCAATTGCCGTTGTTCCTTTCGAGAATTTTTCCATTTCGAAAACTCCCATTGGGCCATTCCAAAGTATTGTTTTGGAATTGGAAATAACATCACTAAAAATCTTTATGCTTTCTTCTGCAATATCCAGTCCCATCCAACCATCTGGTGTTTGGTCAATTTTAGAATATGCAGTATTGGCATTGGCATCGAATGCGTCAGCATTAATTGCATCAACAGGTAAATAAACTTTAACACCTTTTTCTTTGGCCTTTTTCAAAATATCGAGCGCGAGTTCTAATTTATCTTCTTCACAGAGCGATTTGCCAATTTTTCCACCTTGAGCTTTTATGAAAGTATATGTCATTCCGCCGCCAATAATAAGGTTGTTGACTCGATTAAGTAAATTCTCGATAATTAATATCTTGTCTGAAACTTTAGCCCCACCCATAATAGCTGTAAATGGTTTTTCAGGGGCAAGGAGAACTTTATCTATTGCTTTTAATTCGCTTTCAATCAGGAAACCGAACATGCTGTCATTTGGAAAATAATCGGCAATAAGCGCTGTTGAAGCATGTGCGCGATGGGCAGTTCCAAATGCATCGTTAACATAACAACTGGCATAACTTGCAAGTTGTTTGGTAAATGCTTTCTGGCTTTCCTTAACTTTCGCCTTGCCTGCTTTCTTTTCTTCTTCAGTTGGGTTTTCGCCTAAATGATATGGTTTGCCTTCTTCTTCTTCGTAAAAACGAAGATTCTCTAATAGCATTACTTCACCAGGTTTTAAAGCAGCAGCCATCGATTTTGCATTTTCGCCCATACAATCTCCGGCAAATTTAACTTCAAGTCCAACAACTTTATTAATTGCAGGCACAACATGCTTGAGGGAAAATTTATCCTGTGGTTTTCCATCAGGACGTCCCAGGTGCGACATGAGTATTATCGATCCACCATCGGCCAAAACTTTTTTAATAGTCGGGAGTGCCCCACGTATGCGGGTATCATCTGTTACTTCGAAGGTTTGTTTATTCAGGGGAACATTAAAATCAACCCTGATAATAGCTTTCTTGCCTTTAAAATTGTATTTTTCTATCGTCTGCATTTTATATAGTTTTTAGTAGATTAATATTAAACGGGTAAAGATAAAAAAAGTATTTTAATTACTTTTGTCAATAAGGTTGAATGTATGCCTTTTAGGGCAAAAGGCGCTATTGAATTTTTTTATGTATTTTGTTTCTTTATAGTGAATTGCTGCTTTGTTGGATATTTATTTTCATTTTACCAACGCATAAAAGCACTAAAATTATTTATCAAATAGCTGACTTTCTGAATGAGATACCAACTTTAATTAATTGAATTTTTAAAAATAATTATGAAACATCCATGTACTATCGTTCACAACAAAGATATGAACCCCGAGGGCTCTGCGAAGCAAATATTATATGGATATTTACCTTCGGTGAGCCCTGCGGGGTTAATGAGAATCAACTGTAAGATTATTAAATGTTTAACCTAAATATATTCGAATGAAATTTTCTGAGGTAGTAGGTCAGCAAGTATTGAAAAAACAACTTATCCAGACTGTTAAGGAAAACAGGGTAAGCCATGCACAAACGTTTGCCGGTCAGGAAGGAGCAGGAAGCCTGCCATTGGCTTT
>CAVSGB010000332.1:0-5932 GCA_963726845.1 uncultured Bacteroidota bacterium
TTGGAAAGAAAGGAAATGATTTTCTTCGAATCAAACGCTATCCTATTCTTCAATCTTATAACGAAATTCTTGATAAACCTACATTTGATAAGGTAATACCAGTTGCCAGCGAAATAATGCAATTATTTGTAAGCGCGCAATATGATAAAGTAATATTGGTTTACAACAAGTTTAAAAATGCTGCTGTACAGCAATTGGTTGAAGAACAATTTCTGCCTGTCCCGAAACAGGAAAAGGACGACAAGGATAAGGGAATGAAATCGGATTATATTTTCGAGCCTTCAAAAGAATTTATTATGAAAGAACTTATCCCGAAATCACTAAAAGTTGAATTCTTCAAGGCAATCCTAGATTCTTACGCATCTGAGCATGGAGCGCGCATGACAGCTATGCACAAAGCCACAGATAATGCAACCGAGATGATAAAGCAGTTGACATTAAACTACAACAAAGCCAGGCAAGCTGCAATTACCGGTGAAATACTCGAAATCGTAGGCGGCGCTGAAGCATTAAAAGGATAAATTGATAATTGCTCAATTTACTGTTGTGCCAATGCTTTAAAATGTAGAAAAATATTTATATAATTGACCGTTACCAATATACTGGCGGTTTTTTATTTTCTCAGCTTTTGCACTCAGATAAAAAACATTGCAACGCCTATTACACTTAGAAATGCTCCTACTATTTCCAAAATAGTGACCTTTTGTTTGAAAAATATAACTGATGGAGGAATGATGAGAATCGGGACAATTGACATAATAGTTGATGCTACGCCTGTGTTTGCATGTTGAATAGCAAAAAGTGAAAGTGAAACACCAATAAATGGCCCAAAAAATGAACCGATTATGATCCCTTTCATGCCTTCCTTGTTTTTAAATGCAGCAGATATTTTTCTCAGGCGCCCCATAAAGAGCATTATAATAATAAAACCAACAGTTCCAGCGATAATGCGAACCTGGGACGAGGCAAAAGGATTGTAGTTTTGCATTCCGATTTTACTTAAAATAAGCCCTCCGGATTTGGCCTACGGCCCCACCAAAGGCAAACAAAATACCTTTGATCGATTCTTTGGAGAATTTATTGGTTATTTTATCCCTGTGTGAGTTTAGGGCAATGACAATTCCTCCAATAGTTAAAACCATTCCGGCAAAACTTAACAGCGTCAGCCTTTCTCCCATTGAAAACCAACCTATAGTAGCTGTTAACAATGGAACCATCGTCATGATTAGCATTGAAAACCTTGATCCAATGTACATAAATGATTTGAAAAGAAATAAATCGCCTATTACAAACCCAACTAACCCCGAAATTGTTAACCAAATCCATTGATGACTTCCGGCATCGACAGGGAAAGCAAAAGGCCGTGTAAAAAAATTGAAAATTGTAAGGAATAAAAATGCCAATGGCAACCTGATAATGTTGACATTTAACGAACCGACCCGATTTGCTGCATATTCAAAAGATAATGCAGTAATTGTCCAGACTATTGCAACGCATAATGCTGCAAATTCACCAATATGAGATATCATCTGTAAAATATTAAATACAAAAAACCTTAATTGCAACAACATCCATTGCATGAATGACCTGAAGAAACAGACTTTTCAGCTTTTTTTAGATTTGGCGACCTGTATTCATCGGATACTGTATTGCAAACCGGGCATTTGGCAACGTATTTAAAACATGGGCCATAAATAGGGCTTGAATATTCATTTTTAGTACCGCAATCCTGAAATATATTTAAACAATTAGAACATTTAAAAGTCAGCATATATCTTTTATTTTTATGTAAAAATATTGATTTTTTGTGATCTGGTTAAAAGGATACAGAAAAGGATTAGAACGCTGATACTACAGATTTCCAAACGCTGATTTAAACAGATTATTAATAAAATCTGCGAAAACCTGCGTTCCGCCTTTTGGCGGATCAGTGTAATCCGAATTCCAAACAAAATTATAATTGATAATTAATTCTAATTTGTGTAGGCAAAGCATAAAATGTGAGTCTTGATAATTTGTTATTTTTATCCAACATATTTTTAAAACCCTGGCCAACTGATTTACCAATTGCATATCCGATAAAGGCACCTGCAAAAGCATCTGAAAACCAATGAATATTGGTAGAAACGCCCAATCCAATTAAGGAAGCATAAGACAATGAAATAATTCTAAGAGATAAGTTGTCTGGATATAACTCAATCAGTGCAGTTGCCATTGCAAATGCAACAGTTGTATGACTGCTTGGCCAACCCTGGAATGCACCACGTCTTAAGAATCCAAATTTAAAGTCATCGCTAAAATCTTTTGTAGCACTTGAATTATTGAAAATTTCCGGGCCACTACGTCCTGTAAAAGCCTTTATACCTGAAGATATCGTAAGTCCTAATATTGCTGCCTGACCTATTGCCAGGCCTGTAACCTGTAGTTTAGAGTCCTCACAATTACGGCCATAAATATATAATCCAAGTGGTAAAGCAAAAGGCAATAAACCTCCTATTACAACAGAGGGCATTCCTGCATTTGAAACCCAATTATTATTGTAAGAATATCTTTCCCACTTCCAGTCAAAACCGCTCTTAATAATTCCATAAGTACCGGCACAACCTATAACACAATTCAATCCATAATTAAATTTAAAAGATCCAACAATATGTTTGTCTATATGATAAAAAACAGTTGTAAAAGGGATAGGTTTATAAGTTTTAACAGTGTCTTGTGAAAGTAATGATGCTGAACAGGAAAAAGAAAAGACAAGAAAAATTAATAAATATTTATGATTATTAGGGAGCATGGATGTTTTTTAAAAATATAGCGTACTTAAAGATTTTTATTATAAAAGAATATTTTATAAATCAGTTATCTGCTTGCTAAGGCAATTTTAATGCCTAAAGCAATTAACAAACTTCCAAAAATCCTGTTAAATATTATTTCAAATTTTAAAAAGGTATTACGAATCTGGCTTTGTGTAAAAAAAATAGCAACTAAGGTAAACCAGCCCATTGCAGTCGCAATCATAAGTACAGCAAGAATAATAATTACATAAACCGGAGTTGCAGGCTTGATAACAAATGTAAATAAACCCAGAAAAAATAATGTGGCTTTTGGATTTAAGACATTAGTAAAAAAACCTGTTTTTATTGCCTGCATCCGTGTTAGGTTATTTGATTTTTTCTCTTCAATAACATCGATTTTCGATCTTTTTGAGATAATAGAACCTATCCCCATATAAATAAGGTAAGCGGCCCCTAAAAACTTGATAATATTAAATGCTATTATCGATTTTGATATAATATATCCAATACCTATAGCACAATAAGTAATATGGATTCCAATTCCTAAACCTATCCCAACGCTGATGTAAATTCCAGTTCTTCGTGAATAACACAATGAATTTTTAACTGCCATTACAAAATCTGAACCAGGGCACATGGCAGCCAGTAAATTAAGAAATACTGCAGTACCAATTAAAGATATATTTTCCATCATTTGTTCTTAAAGAGGCTAAACCTTTTTACTAAAAACAATTATATCGTTAATTTGAGCTGATTTATGTCTTAAAGAATCAAATGCTTTTTCAAAAAGTTGCTTTTGTTTTGGCAGGTTTTTGCCATGTAAATTTTTTACAATCTTTAAAATTTCATCAGAAACATAGCTGGTTTCAACTAATTCAGCCTTTTTTGTAGTAAATCCATCGTTCAATATATACACAATATCGCCTTCACTTAAATATACTTTGTGATTAGCAGGTACAACGCCATCTACTATAAACCCGACTTCAGATTTATCTGTTTTTAATTCAACCAATTTGTCCTTTTTCATAACAAAAACCGGCAAATTAATTCCAGCATATTGTAAAATTTTAGTATCAAGATTAATTGAACAAAACACTAAATCAATAATTTTATTTGCCGGGCTCTCGATTGTATCAGCACTTTTTAGCTTTTCCCTCAATAATTGCAGAACTTCACCCGGTGATAAACATTTACCTTTGTCAATAATAATTTCATTTATTAAATTATGAATTGCCAAAGAAATTATTGATGCAGGTACACCGCTTTTTGAAAGGAAACCCGCACATAACAAAAGCATGTTCTCATTTTTCCTAATCCAGAAAAGATTAGCAGGTATTGTGTTAATTTTTCGTGTTATAAAAAAACAACCAGATATTGATTTTTGTATAGTTTCATCGATATTAGAAATTAATAAATTAAGTTTTGTCGAAATATCCTGAATTTCTAATATTTCTTTTTTCTGCAATACTAAAATATCTTTCTGGAGCTTGAATTTCTCGCGTTGAATTTTGTATTCAACATTTCGTTTCTTTAGTTCATTACGTGTATTGACAAGTTCTAATAACGTTTTTATCCTTGCTACTAACTCAGTTTTATTGAATGGCTTTTGAATATAATCGCTTGCACCGGACTCAAATGCTTCGCTTGTAGATTCGCTCGCAGTAAGCATAATCACTGGTATATTCTTTGTACTTTCGTTAAGCTTCAATTCTTTTAAAGCTTCAATGCCTGACATAACCGGCATTTGCCAATCCATTAAAATTAGGTCGGGTTGTTCGTCAATTGCTTTTTCAATGGCCATTTTCCCATCAGTTGCGATAATAATTGCATAACCTTCACTAAGGCCTTCGAATATACTTTTAATCAATGCAATTATGAGCTTCGAATCGTCTGCAATTAATATCTTATTGTCCATCTTAACAAAAAAAAGCTTATTTCTTTATAAAGAATTTGCAAGTTATCTGAATTTTTTTTGCTGTGCAACATAAATTAAAGTCTGTTGGGATAATTTATTTAGGGATATAGTCTGGTGCTAAACATCATGGTGCTTTATAAGATTTTATTCTTAAACATTTTCCCTTACCCTGAACTAACATCAAATTACTCTAATTCCTTCATTAAGAATCTGAATTTCTGTTTTTTGAATAAAAAAAACAGGCCATCACTGGCCTGTTTCAAAAAAACCCCTAAAATCCAAAAAAACTACTAAATATTTAATTCATGAAAAAAGTTAATATTAAGGATGTTTCCAATCTCTTTTTTCCGGCCGTCCCCTATGCATAAATCCATTGCCATGTATTTCTGTGCCAGGTTCAGGCGGCTCAATAAACCTGAATAATTTTGCTAAAGTATCACGCTGAGCAGGTGTACATATTTCCTTTATTTTAAGATAGTATAAAGCCATTTGCTTTTTTAGGGCAAAATGTAATTCTCCATTTTTTTGCGCGTTTTCAATCAATATTGATGTGTCAGATTTATCCTTTTTTAATTCGTCCAACATACTAACCCGCAATCCATCCATCTGTTTAACAATGTCCCATTAATTTTGTGGCGCCAGCGGACCGTCGGCCGACGCGCTCCTGTCGATTGGCTGCCATACCCTCCTTGTCAATTCAATATAGATTGACACGGAGGGGTTTCGTTGGCACGCTTGGCCACATGACCGATGTGAGCACCGGGTGCCCCCAGGTATATGCGGGCGCGGTATTACGACCCGCAGGTGGGGCGGTTTGTGAATCGGGCATCCGGGTATGAACGGTTCAAATTGGTATGTGTATGCAGGCGACGATCCGGTTAACAAGGTAGATAAGACTGGCAATTGGTTGGTCCTTATCGCCGGAGTTATTACGGGAGCGGCAAGCTGTTTCGGGCCTTTGGCAGGAGCCGTGGCAGTGCAGTAACAGGGGCTCTGGATTCACTTTACCACGATGACAACCCTGTTGCAGGCGGCATTGGTGGATTAGTTCTCGGACCTGAAACTTCGGTATTATCCGAATGACTACATATAAATACAAAATATCAAGTCAGATTAAATCCGCTATATGGATCATGATGACGCTGTTCGATCTGTTCGCCCTTGTTGACATTGCGCTGCATTATGGCACAGAGCAAACGGCCGCAGCAATCCTCGGAATTGTAAT
>CAVSGB010000333.1:0-4751 GCA_963726845.1 uncultured Bacteroidota bacterium
ATTGAAGTTATTGTGGGACTAACAAGAGGTGTTGCCGCTTTTACCCGATTAGCTAAAATTAACAAACCAATGAGTATAATTATATATTTTTTCATGACATGTGTGTTTTCAATTAAATATTATTTTAGGGCTTACCCAGCCAATATGGAACCTGCTAAATTTTAAAATATTTATTGTGAAGTTATTAATTCTTTTAATGCCAAATTATATTCTTCCAATATCTCTTTAATAATTTCGCCGGCAGGCTTTATTTCGCTTATCAACGCTGCAACCTGGCCTATTTCTAATTCGCCATTAATAATATCCCCTTCGAACATTCCCGTTCTTGACCGGCCTTTACCTATAATAGCCAGCAACTCTTCTTTGGCCATGCATTGCAATTCAGCTTCCTCCAGGCGGTTGCTAAATTCGTTTCTAATCAGCCTCACCGGGCCAAATTGTTTTAATGCCAGCCGGGTATCACCATCGCCGGCTTCAAGCACTTTGTTTTTAAAATTCTTGTGTGCAGACGATTCGGAGCTTGCTACAAAACGGCTTCCAATTTGGACACCTTCTGCCCCCAGTGCCATTGCCGCAAGCATGTTTCTGCCTGTAGAAATGCCACCGGCAGCTATTATTGGCAAACTTGTATTTTTTTTAATTAATGGCAGCAATACAAAAGTTGTTGTTTCTTCGCGCCCGTTATGCCCGCCGGCTTCCACACCTTCGGCGATAATAAAATCTACTCCAGCTTCTTCACTTTTTATCGCGAATTTTACATTTGAAACTACATGCCCGGTTTTAATATTGTTTTCTTTTAGTTTTTTTGTCCATGATAAAGGGTTTCCTGCCGATGTAACAACAACAGGTATTTTTTCTTCAATAATGACTTCAATAATACTTTTAACCCGGGAATATAATAAAGGCACATTTACACCAAAAGGTTTATCGGTATGCGCACGGGCTTTGCGAATATGTACGCGCAATATTTCTTCGTCCATGGAACCGGCGCCAATTAACCCGAGCCCACCTGCATTGCTAACTGCCGATGCCAGTTCCCAGCCACTACACCATACCATTCCTGCCTGGATTATCGGGTATTGAACAGATAATAATTTTGTTACTCTGGATTGCATAATTCTGGCTTCTTTAAAGCAATTGCTACAAAGATATTAAAAAATTATTGTGCTTTTGTAATCAGATTTTCTGCTGCAACAGGACTTCAATAAATAGTTCGTTTTAAACGACAGAACATAAACCTTTAAATAAAAAAATAAATCCCCTGGTTTATAATACCGGGGTTTTTAATTTTAAATTTGTAATTTCGTATAAAATATTAATTGAATGAGATTATTCAAAATTATAGTTTTTTTTCTTGCGATGGTTTTAATTGGATTAGCTTCTTGCAGGAAAGACACTAACAACTCGAAAGTTAGTGTCGGCAGCAATAAAATGAGTGCAACTATAGGCAATAAGAATTACGACCTTACGATTACTGAAATAAATAAAATAAGCAGGGGAGATTCTGTAACTTTAATCATTTCCGGAATTACAAAAGACAGTACCCTTAAAGTCGGCATAGCACTTATTAATCAGGTTGGCATCTTTGTAAAAAAATATTATTTCAAAGGCGATCCTTTCTCACCCGACACGACTTTACCGATTGTTTATGGTGGGCTGGAACATATTTACAATAATACGGATACCAGTTACATAAGCGCCGGAGATAGCTCAAAAGGCTGGGTTAATGTTCTCGAATATAACGAAACTACAGACATACAAGGTTCTTATGATTTCACTGCAAAAAATACATACGATACTTCTAAAATAGTTGAAGTAAAAGGACAATTTTACGCTTCTTTGGTTGACCCGCAGACATTAATCCCCGACCTGCCTGTTTCATTGGGAAGTATGACATGTCGTATCAATAATGCTGCCACAAACTTTTCAGTTTTTGCTTCAAATGTAATTAACTATGGACAGTATTCGCTTATAGTTACTGCCACGGTTAATCAGGAAAATATAATATTAAATTTCGTAAATTTTAAACCCAGTGTTGGTTCTAAGTACAAAATTGATTCTACTCAATTAAATAGAAACAACCAGGTAACAGCCTCATATATTAACGATACTACTTATTTTGTAAATGGTTCTGCCGGGACTTCCGGTGAAATAGACATTGTTAAAATGACTTCGAAAAGCATACAGGGAAAATTTTTCTTTACTGATTCAGTGAAAAAAAATCCTAAGAAAAATGTCAAGATAACAAATGGGATGTTTAATGCCCCATTTAAGAATAATTAAAAAAAGTCTCTAAAATATTTCGTTTATTTTCGGGTTGGTTTAATCGCATTACAAAAAAAGCAATGTGGTTTTTTTATATTTGTATAAAGTATTGTTCGATCAAAAGGAATAGTTGAGGGAAGAACATTAGAAATATACTTGACTGGTTTGACTTTTAAGAAGCCCCAAACCCCTAAAGGGGCTTAAATACTGGTATTTATAAAAGTCCCCTTTAGGGGATTTAGGGGCTAAATCAGGTATGATTGATATTTATTTTAAATTTAATATTTATCCCCCAACTATTCCAATTAATACGTATTGTTTCTATTTAAACTTAAGCCTGTACTTTAAATGAAAGCTATAACCAACCTTTTCGAAGATTGTACGATACAATATCCGAATAATGTTTGCCTTTGGGAAAAGAAAACAGATAAATATGAGCCGTTAACTTATAGGCAGTTAAAAGAACTGGTTTATAAATTTTGCGCCGGATTGATAAAACTCGGCTTGAACAAAGGCGACCGGGTAACCTTACTTGCAGAAGGACGAAATGAATGGATTATCGGAGAATTGGGACTGCTTTATGCCGGAGGCATTAGTGTCCCGTTATCTGTTAAACTAAATGAGCCTGATGAAATATTTTTCAGGTTGCAACATTCCGGATCGCGCATGATAATTGCATCGTCTAACCAGGCAAAAAAACTACAGCCGATACGAAACAAATTAACCGTTCTTGAAAAGGTCATTTTAATTGAACCACAGGAAAATTATGACGAAAGAGAAGTTTTCTTTTACGATATAATAAAATCCGGTGAAATATTTTTAAAAGAAAACTATAATACGTTTGAAATGCGCTGGAAATCGGTAAAGCCTGAAGATTATGCCACTATATGCTATACTTCTGGCACTACCGCCGATCCAAAAGGAATAATACTTACACACCGCAATTATAATGCCAATGCAGAGCAGTCATTAAGCCTGATAGATGTTCCTGAGTATTTTGTTAATCTGCTCATTTTGCCCTGGAGCCATTCTTTTGCACATACCGGAGGAATATATACTGTAATGAAATCGGGCGCTTCGATAGCTTCAGTTCAATTAGGGAAAACAGCAATGGAGACACTAAAGAATATTCCAGTATGTATTAAAGAAACCAAACCTCATTTTATTTTGAGTGTTCCCTCACTTGCTAAAAATTTCAGAAAAAATATTGAATCGGGTATTAGCAAAAAGGGGAAATTAATTTCCATGCTGTTTAATTTTGGGTTAAAAGTTGCTTATATATATAATGGGACAGGTTGGAACCATGGTAAGGGCTGGAGACTTCTTCTTAAACCAATTTATTCCCTGATCGATAAAATTATTTTCAATAAAATAAGAGAAAATTTTGGAGGAAGGTTGAAGTTTTTCGTTGGAGGTGGTGCATTGCTCGATATCGAACTTCAACGATTTTTTTATGCTTTAAGAATACCCATGTTCCAGGGCTATGGACTTACTGAAGCAGCGCCCGTAATTTCGGCAAATTCACTTAAAAAACATAAGTTGGGCTCATCTGGTTTCCCTGCAAAAAATATTGAAATACTAATATGCGATGATAAAGGCAAAGAATTAACAGCGGGAGAGAATGGGGAAATTGTAATTCGTGGCGAAAACGTTATGGCCGGCTATTGGCAAAATGAAGAAGCAACTTCTCAAACAATTATCGATGGATGGCTTCATACAGGCGATATGGGTTATTTAGACAGTGATGGTTTTTTATATGTCCTGGCCGGTTTAAAAGCTTGTTAATTGGCGATGATGGGGAAAAATATAGTCCGGAAAGTATTGAGGAAGCTTTGGTTGGCCATTCACACTATATTGAACAATGTATGCTTTATAATAACCAGTGTCCTTTTACTGTTGTATTGGTTGTTCCAAATAAAGAAGCTGTTAATAGATGGTTGCGTGAAAAACATCACAATGAAGAAAATGAAGATATTGATGCTGTTCTGAGGCTAATTGAAACGGAAGTAAACGAATATCGTAGCGGCAGAAAATATGGAAATATGTTTCCCCAGCGTTGGTTACCTGTATCGATAGCAATATTAGATGATCCGTTTACTGAAGAAAACATGCTAATAAACAGTACTATGAAACTTGTCCGGGGAAAAGTTGCTGACCGTTACTCCGAAAGGATAAATTATTTGTATAAACATGAAGCCAAAAATATATGTAACGAATACAACCGGGAAGCAATAAAAAGACTGTTGATGTAATTATTTTAACCCAAGCAAAACAAATATTAAAGAAAAAATGTCACTATCACATTAACACATTAACACATTAACACATTAGCACATTAGCACATTAGCACATTAGCACATTAGCACATTTTAATATTAATCATTTGGGATATTCTATACGGACGTGGTAAATTGTGCGCAACCTTTTTTTGAAAGTAGCTTTGACTGATTCAATTTCCTTTAAAGTAATATTAGCATCGTTTAATT
>CAVSGB010000334.1:0-26821 GCA_963726845.1 uncultured Bacteroidota bacterium
CTCAAATACCTGCAATTCTCGATGCATACCAGATACCTTATGTTTTTTCCGATCCATTGGTTCTTTCCTTAACATTGCATAAGGCTATGACCAAGCGCATAGTCCGTGATTTGAGCTTACCTACTCCTGACTTTGCAGTTGTTTCAAAAGAAGAAGATATCAAAAAGGTCATGCTTCCATATCCGCTATTTGCCAAACCTGTAGCTGAAGGAACCGGTAAAGGCATTACAGCCCATTCAAAAATTAGTAACAAAAAAGAATTGGTTAAGTCGTGCAAATCAATACTTCAAAAATTCAAACAGCCTGTTTTGGTCGAAACTTTTCTTTCCGGAAGAGAATTTACAATTGGTATAATTGGTAATGGAATTGAAGCCAGAGTAATTGGCGGGATGGAAATTATTCTTGGTGAAAAGGCAGAACAGGATATTTATTCTTTTTACAATAAAGAAAATTATGAAAATTTAGTAAAATATAAAAAGCTTTCAGACCCTTTTATTCTCGATCAATGTGCTGACCTGTCATTAAAAATATGGCATGGGTTAGGATGCTTTGATGGTGGCCGTATCGATTTACGAATGGATGCAAATGGTATTATTAATTTTATTGAAATAAACCCGTTGGCAGGTTTAAGGCCTGTTCACTCTGATTTGGTGATACTTGCCGAAATGAATGGTATCTATCATACCCAGCTTATAAAGATGATTGTGGAAGCTGCAATAAAACGACATAAATTAATTATATAAAACTAATGTCTGAAACTGTCGTCATACTGTTCGGTAAATTGTCAGCAAATCCAGATGCAGACGAGCTTGATGTAATGGATGAAATTGAAGTTGTAAAAGGTACTTTGCAATACCTCGGCTACAAAACCATAGAACTTGAATTTGATTTGAACCTTGAAAAGACAAAACAGGAATTATTGAAAATTAAACCTTCTTTTGTTTTCAATATTGTTGAAACAATTGAAAATTCAGGTGAGCTTCATTACATTGCACCGGCATTGCTTGAATCGCTAAAAATCCCTTTTTCAGGTGTATCATCGGAACATTTGATATTAACGACAAATAAAGTTTTAACAAAAGAAATTCTGAGGTCAAATGGGATAAACACTGCAGAATGGTTCAATTTAAAAGAAATCGATAAACTTGATAAAAATAAAAGGTATATTTTAAAACCGCTAAAAGAAGATGGTTCGTTGGGGATTGATGAGGATTCAGTTTTTTATGCTTCCGATTTAAATTATAAAGAGAAAATAAAAAATATCCGTTCCGATAGTTTTTTTATCGAAGAATATATCGATGGAAGAGAATTTAATGTATCGATACTTGGTGGTAAGAACGGCCCTGAAGTTTTGCCATTGGCTGAAATGAAATTTCATAATTATCCTCCCGAAAAACCAAAGGTAATGGGGTTTATTGCTAAATGGAAAGAAGACTCTTTTGAATACAACAACACGTCCAGGACTTTTGATATTGAATTTGTAAAGCCTGGTTTTAAAGATGAAATTGCAGATTTATGTAGAAAATGCTGGTATGCTTTCAATTCAAAAGGATATATCCGTGTTGACTTAAGATTGTCAAAAGAAAATATTCCATATATTATTGAAATAAATGGGAATCCATGCATTTCTCCAGGAAGTGGTTTTTATAACGCTGCAAAACAGGCTGGATATAAATTTGAAGATGTTATGAAACGTATTATTTTTGATGCTTTTAATTAAACCCTTAAAATATGAATTCAGTTAAAATTAATTACCGTGAAAATGTTGTACCTGCCGATGTAAAAATTGTAGGTGAAATAGTTAAATCAACAGGATTTTTCAATCACGAAGAAGAAGAAATTGCAATTGAACTTGTTGAAGAAAGATTAGCTAAAGGCGATTCGAGCGGTTACCATTTTTTATTTGCAGAAATAAACGGCAGGGCGGCCGCTTATTCGTGCTATGGATCGATTCATGGCACACAAAGCAGCTACGATTTATATTGGATAGTTACGCATACCGATTTTCGCGGGCAGGGAATTGGAAAATTATTGCTTGCTGAAACAGAACATCGTATTGCACAAGCCGGAGGCAAAGGAATATATGCAGAAACAGCGTCTAAACCTCAATACGAACCAACCCGTATGTTTTACGATAATTGCGGCTATACGCTTGAGGCCCGTTTGAAACAGTTTTATGCAGATGATGATGATAAATTATTTTATGTAAAAAGAGTATAGCATTATAATTTTTTTAATGTAATAGTTTTTATTTTCGCCCGTTAGTTCATTTGTAAATAATATTTTTATTGATATGAAAGGATTATTTTTTTTAATAATATTCTTTAATCTTGTTTCTTATAAATTATTAGCCTCAGATACTTTAAAAGTGGCCGATACAATTCAGAACAATCTAAAAAAAGACAGTATAGTTAAACAAAGAACTGATTCAGCTATAGAGGTTGTTAAAAAAGATATTGTTAAAAAACAGGAAGAAAAAAAAGTTTCTAAGGACATCTCTGGCACTGCTATTCAGGAATCGAAAAGTGAAACCAATAAATTGGACAAAATTATTAAGCGGAATGGGGACAGTATTTTTTGTAAAATAACAAGTAAAAACCTTTTTGAAGTAAGTTATTTAAAATCAGGAAGTAATAAAGAATATAAATTAAGCTCTGCAAATATAAAAGAAATATTTTTTGCAAACGGGAAGTATGAATTAATTGATAACAACCCTGAAAAGAAAAAGAAAGATTGGACAGTTACACCCACGGAAAAAGAATGGGACAAAATAATAATGACCAACGACCCGAAAGATGTCGATGATATGGTTGAAAAAGTGTCCGATCGAGGCAGTTTTTGAAGCTAAAAAAATGAATACCACGAACGAGTTGATGGAAAAAAACGTTATAGCTATACTTAAGAAAAAGGCCTATTCTATGAAAGCAACTGCCATTTTGATAATTGAAAAAAATATAAACCGCATGTATGGCGAACTGCCATCAATTGAAATTAAAGCGATAGCTTACGCAAAATAATATTTTGATAAACCTAAAAACCAATACCTAATACCTTAAGCTTTCTATGCAATATAGAATTATTGAAGTAAAAGATAAAAAAGCAAAAAAAGAGTTTCTGCTTTTCCAGGTTAAACTATATAAAAAAGATAAAAGTTATATACGTCCATTAAATAATGATGTTGAGAAGGTTTTCGATCCAAAGCAAAACAAACTTTTCAGGCAGGGCGAGTGTATACGATGGATTTTGGCTGATGAAACAGGAAAAACAATTGGCCGGGTTGCAGCATTTGTCGATCGCAAAAGTGCTGAGAAAAACGATCAGCCAACCGGGGGAATGGGGTTTTTCGATTGTATTAATAACAATGAAGCAGCTTTTGCCCTTTTTGATGCTTGCCGCGAATGGCTTAAAAACAAAAGCATGGAAGCTATGGATGGCCCGATAAATTTTGGCGAGCGCGACCGTTGGTGGGGCTGCCTGGCCGAAGGTTTTAGTTTTCCAAACTATTGCAACAACTACAATTTTCCTTATTATAAAGATTTATTTGAAGCTTATGGTTTTCAGGATTATTTTCGACAAATAACTTACCATACTCCTATTAAAAATGACCGTATGAACCCTGTAATCAGGGAAAAAGCCATGCGCCTTGCAACCAATCCTGATTATACTTTCAAGCATGTGGAAAAAGGCAATTCAGACAATTATACCAAAGATTTTAGCATCATTTACAACAAAGCCTGGGCAAAATTTCCGGGTGTAAAAGCTTTATCTGAAGTCCAGGTTAAAGTAATGTTTAAATCAATGAAACCTATAATGGACGAAAAACTATTATGGTTTGGGTATTATAAAAATGAACCGATTGCCTGCTTTTTGATGATCCCTGAAATTAACGAAATAGTAAAACACCTGAATGGCAATTTTAACATTCTTGGCAAGCTTAAATTTATGTATTACAAGTGGCGGGGTGTTTGTTTTAAGTCATTCGGGATTGTGTTTGGCGTAGTGCCCGAGCAACACCGCAAAGGGGTTGAGGGCGCATTAATAATTGCGTATGCCAAAGTAGCCCAGGCACGCGATTTTCCTTATGAAGAATTGGAAATGAACTGGATTGGCGACTTCAACCCGGCCATGATGCACCTCGTAGAAGAAGTAGGTGGCAGGCCTGCCAAAATCCATATTACTTTCCGCTACCTTTTCGACAGGACAAAGGAATTTAAGCGTTGCGAAAAGGTTAGCTGATTTTAGAGATAGAAAAAGAGTAAAGAGCCAAGAATAAAGATTGAGAATAAATATTTTTAAGCAATACAGACTAAAAATGCAGATTAAATTATTTTTTTTAATTTAGAAAGAATCTTTTTTAACTTTAGGCATCTTAATTTAATTTGGTAAAATTGGGTTAAAACCCACAACGGGTTGATTATAAATTACTCAGGCATTAAAGCCGGGCTATAAAATCTAAAACTAATGAGGGCTTTAGCCCAAAACTTAACGGACTATTGTAGAATAATAAAATTTAAAATTATCATAAAATAAATAAAATGGAAAATTCAACACCAACACCAATTCGCAGCCACAAGTCAACTATAATCCTTACTATTTTGGTTGTAATTTTAGCAGCAGGCCTTGGGTTGCTGTATATGCAATATTCGAAAATGAAAGCCGACAATGCCATTGTCCAGGATGCGTTGGAAGAACAAAAAAAATCGCTGACCAACGAACTTCAGGATATGATGTCGGAATACGAAGGGTTGAAAAGCGACAACGACAGCCTCAACAGGCAAATCAGCAAACAACAGGACCGTATTAAAACCCTTCTGGCAATAAATGCTTCAAACCTTGAAAAAATTAAGTTGTACAAAAAGGAACTTACAACCCTTCGTGAAATAATGAAAAGCTACATAGTTCAAATAGATTCCCTGAATACTAAAAACCAAAAACTGGTAACTGAAAACACCGAGGTTAAGACAGCGCTTGAAGATTCGCGCAAAAACAACGAGGATTTATCCAAAGAAAAAGAGAATCTTAACTCAAAAGTTCAAATAGCATCCGTGATGAGTGCTAAAAATATTGCTGCCACACTATTAAATAAGAGGGGCAAGGATACAGAAAAAGCTACTAGGGTGACGAAAATAAAAATTTGTTTTACAATCAGGGAAAACCCGCTTATCCCTGCAGGTGAAAAGGAAGTTTTTATGCGTCTTACACGCCCGGACGAATTAGTGCTTGCCAGTTCAGAACAGGATATATTTAATTATGAGGGAAAGCAAATCGTTTTCTCAGCAAAACGATCCGTTGCCTACGAAAACAAAGATGTGGACTTGTGTATTTTCTGGGACAATTCCGGTCAGTTAATACCCGGCAGCTATAATGTCGATCTATTCTGCGAATCAAAAATGATAGGTACCGGGAGTTTTGTTTTGAAATAGGATTGTAAACAAAATAAATTGGGAGGCTGTGTAAAAAGTATGGGACACTGAGATTTTGGCGTGAATTCAGTCGAACGCTTGTCGAAGTGTCGACATGTTGATTATCAATATGCGTTTCGACAGGCTCAACGCACATTTTAGACTTTTTACACAGCCTCTTTTTTATTTAATGTAAAAATACATATCATTTGCAATCTCCTGTTTTTCTAATCCAGGCCTATCAAATTTCAGGCTTAAGGCATCGCCTCCTTTTGCCTGATAAAAATTTACAATTATTCTATGGTATCCTGCTTTTAGCGCCATTTTCCCTGCATTCTCCATAGGTGCATGATTGCCATCGTTATCAATTGTCATTATGTCGTCTATAAATAAATTTGAGCCATCATCGGAATTCAGAAAAAAAGTGTAAATCCCTTCAATCGGTAGTTTAATATAACCTTTCCACTGCATTGCATAATCTTCAGTTCTGTGCTTTTCCTGCAAACCAATTTTTTCTGAAATTCCTTCTGTTAACGGTTTTAATTTTGAAAAATCCGGCAGTTTTGGAAATTCTCCTTCAAAATAATTATAAATAAGCCCTTTTTGCAATTGGGAAGCTTCTTTAATTGCTTCTTTAAATTCTATTTTATAAAAAGATTCAGAAGCAACATTTGTGCTCTCTAATTGACTTTCAGTAATAGCCTTCAACTGGCAGTTGTTATGAATGTAAAACGGTTTTGAATAAATCAAAGCGCTTATTGAAGGAGGATTTCCGTTTAGCGTATAATAAATTTTTTCACCATCTTTTACAGGAACAAGGCTTACTTTGACAGAATCTATAAAATATTTTGAACCTTCTGTGCTGATTTGAATATTCCCCGAACGGTTTAAATCATCAGACAATGGTTGCGCCGTTTTAATTCCGGCATTTGGATCGTTTGCCAGGCTTATTGCGGCAATAAATATTTTCTTATTGTCTGGAAATGTCAATATTTTAGCTCCTTTTGGCACATCGAGGCCAAACCTGAAGAGATAACAAAAAACATAAGCTTCGTTAGTGCCATTGCCTTTGTGCCTGTGCGTGGCAATGTATGCAACATGCTGATGCCTGAGATACGCAGGTGTAGCAGAGTTACCGGTCAGTTTTATGCCATTAATACTTGCCCCGCCGGAAGATTGGTTTTCCCATTGTCCTATAAAACCTGAATAATATGGCACTTCAAGTTCTTCTTCAGTATTTCCAATTTTAAATTTTCCTTTGGTGTCTTCAATGGAGGCAGCAAGAATGTAAACCTTGTTAAAATTGCCATCAGGCAGGTTTATCGTCTGGCCTATGCAAGTTAACATGTTTTTGTCGCCATCAGTTGTTGGCCCAACTTATAACCAATACCATCTTCAGTATATTCAGAAGGAAATAGTTCAGAAGGTATGCTGTTCCCTTTGCCATCGATATTGCCATCGGAACAGTTTGCATCGCTGCTGACACCATCCGAATTATAATCGAGTTTTAAGGGCAAACTCGTTTTCTGGTTTAAAGTTACCGGAGTATTTGCCAGTTTAATCGCGAACGCTTTGGGTTGATAAGATTCGAGGTTGAAAATCAAATTCCCGTTTTCGACCCTTGCCTCACCAATGGGTTCTTCGGCTCCGTTTACTTCGCGGGCTGATATAACAGATGCAGGAAGGAAGAGCTTAACATTTGCAATCCTGGCGCCAATAAATTCCTGAAAGCGGATTATAATTTCATCACTATTTTCAGCTTTTTTAATGGCTTTAATAATTACATCCGAAGTATTAAGGCTTGCCAATGAAAACGATTTGCCTAATTTCCCTTCGTGCGCAACAGCCTGGAAAGCCAATAATGGTTGGTTAAACTCTGCCGCAACCCACTGCGACTTTCCTTTACGCCAATCTGATTTATGCCCGTATATTGCATACGAAAATTCGTGCCGGCCTATATCGTTGGTTGCCTGGTTACCAAAATTTCCTCCGGTTTCAGGAGTATGAAATAAAGTGAGACGAAGAGAATTGTTATTGGGCTTGTCCCAGCCATATTTGCAATCGTTAATAATGGTAACGCCATAAGAACCGTCAGCGCCGGTCAAATCTGCCCATTTCTGGGCCGGGACTTCATAAAGTTTTTCAGTATTATTCCCGCGTTGAATGGTGCCAAGCCCTAAATCGTAAGTTGCTTTCGAATTTGGAAAAGCAATTGGAAAATCAACTTTTACCAGTGTCCCGCGCGTATTCCAATCAACCTGGTTGTATATTTCAATCCGGTCAGCGGCCTTTCCTGAATAAAGCCTGATATACTGATTGAAAACAGAACCTTCTTTTTCGCGGATAATTTTGAGGGTCATTCTTACCGGGCCATTTTCGATTAGTTCAGCTTTTATTACTTTATCCAAATATCCTTTTGGTTTCGAGGCTATGGTTTTGTACAAAATTTCCCAGGCAGGATATACAGTAGAAGTATCTGCGAAAAAAGCTATGCGTAAAGGGGAGACCAGCAAATCCCTTTTATCAGCTTTTTCTGCAATCCTTTTAATATCGCCGGTTTTTGGGTCAATTGCTATCGAGTACACGGCATTTTCCAATACCTGGGCAGAGCCTTTTAAGACATTTGTAAATTCTGAAGCCTTATTTGCCGGTTGTACATCATACACTTCAAAGCCTGCAGACGGAACGTTGGCAATAAAAAGAATTTTGACAGCTTTTGCATTGTTTTCAAGTATTTGCGATGGGACTTCTTTTCCTTCTTTATTAAAAACTTTTACTGCTTTTACCGGTTGCCTGAAGTTCAATTCGGCTTCCACTATATCTTCCCTTTCAGCAGAAATTGGGTTATAAACAACAACCGGGATTCCTTTTGCGCGTGTATCGAGTGCACGTGTAACAGTTGCCACGGCATCTTCAAGGATTGAAGAAAACTGGTTGAGGCTTAACAATTCATCATTCCATGAAAAAGAATAAACTTCCGGAATACTGGTACCGGTGATATCGTCGTGAAACTGGTGCCATAGGAAACGCGTCCAGGCTGCATCGAGTTTTTCAATCGGGTATTTCGAACCGCCAAGCCAATCGGCAAGCACCGAAGCACGTTCGGCATCATCGGCAAGAAGTTCGTTTTTACGGTTCCAGCGTTTCATGGCACATTGCGAAGTATAGCAACCTGTACCATGCGTACTCATAAGCAATTCTCCATTATATTGCGGGAAATTGTCCAATTGTTTTGTTGTAATTTGCCTGCACAATAAATCAGCCGGAGCGCTCAATACTTTTATCGGTCCGTTTCCCGAAATACTTTTCCCGAGCCAGAAGACTGATGAATCGCGTGGAGCGCCACCCCGGTCGCCAATTCCAAAATAATGGTAGCCCACATATTGGCCTGATTTCTTTCCGGTATTGTCGATAGATGTAATCCAGTTTTTATCGTTGCTCAAATCATTGTTTATCTTACCATTATAATCGCCAGGGTTTAAGGCTGCAAGTATTTTGGAGCCATCAACTCCCTGCCAGGCGCCAATATCGAATGGAATCCCAAAAGCAGAACCCCAGGTAAGTTTTTGCGTCGAGAAACCTTTCAATCCGCAGTGGATAGCAATAGAAGGCAATGCATAGCCAAAACCGAAACAATCGGGAAGAAATATATCACGGCTTGTTTTCCCAAATTCCTTTCTATAGAAATTTTGCCCTAGAAGTATTGACCTTGTTATGGCTTCGGGTGAAGGTATATTTACATCGCCTGCATCGAGCGAACTACCGCAAACATTCCAACGTCCCAGTTTGACATAATCTTTGACTTTTAAAAAATCGGCCGGGTAATATTCCTTCATCAGCATATACTTAACAGCACCTTCGAAACTGAAATTATAATCGGGGTACTTTTCAAACAATTTGAAATTATCATGCATGGTAGCAGGTATATATTCGTTGATGGAAGTTTGGATAGTCCACAACCATTGCGTGTCGAAATGTGCCGTGCCAATTACATGAAGTGTTTTGCCTTTGCTGTAATCTGGTATAAATGCATTATCCTGGGCTTTAAGCATAATTGCAACCAGCAGGAATATGTTTAGAAAGATAAGTTTGGATTTCATATAAATGTATTATTAAGAATTCTTTGTGTTGAATACTTATTAAATTCAGCGTAACTATTCAGGTTGTCATCAATTATCTAATAAAATAAGTTAAGTTCTAAATATCAATATTATATGTTTTTATTAAGTTCCTCTACTTTTTGTCTTGAAACAAAAAGTAGCAAAAAATTCAAGAAAATATAAAGCTATTCGTCTCGTTGTTGCACCATTTGCACTTCGGGGCGTGCAATATTTTCGGCGTTCTAATCAGATTCAGAATATTTTAGTATTTAAGAGATAATTTAATTCACTACCTGAATGTTTACAATTCAGCAAACATTAGTTAAAGATAATATAAAAGTACCTTGTAAAAAACTAAAAATCATTATCAATAAAATGTTATTTATAAAATTTAATAATAGTTACAGGTAAAGCTGATTCTTTGCCACCGGTTTTCGACTCATTGAAAATATCACCGGTAATTGCCGGGGCAAATGACACAATAAACCTGAAATTTTATATTCATGATGATTTGTCTGGTATAGACCCGATGTCAGTGATTGCCATGTTTACGTCAGCGAAAATGGAAAAGGAAGAACAGCCTCGTGGCGCTACATTATTACTTCAGTATGTAAACAAACATGAATTTGATTACAAAATTATGCCAGGTGATTTTTTGCCAGGAAAATATAATTTTGAATTTATCAATATGACAGACTCTGCCGGCAATCAGCATAGTTTGGAAGATTCAGATTATTTTGACCGAGGATATTATTTCGAAATTGCCGGAAATAGCCAGGCTGATACAACAGCGCCACAGTTGCTCGGTTTAAAAATATACCCTGAAATTGCAAAACCGGGCGACAATGTGACGATCGAAGCCAAAGTGTTAGAGAAATCATCTTTGCTCGCGTTATATTCCCTGATTGCCAATTTAGATGGGGTAGAAAATTATGTTTTACAACTCGGCGATTGGACAATAAACAGGAATAAAGACACTTTTGACTGCAAGGCAATTTTTAAAATACCCGAAAGCGCGTCAAATGAAACATGGCAAATTGAGATACTGGAGATTTTAGACAATTATTTTAATTTATCGTATTTAATGTACAGTCAGGATAGTATTTTGGGAAGTTTTCAGGTAACCGGGGGGCAAACCTATCCTAACAGGCCGCCTACATGGATTATAAAAAATATTAACCTTACTGTCGATGCCGGAAAATCTTTGAAATATGTTATTCCAAATTATATTGTTTCAGATATCGACGGGGATCAATTATCATTCTCGGCCACTACGGATAAAGGGAATAAATTGCCAGCCTGGATTGATTTCGCAGCAAATAATTTGAGCCTGACTTTAAATCCAACAAATGATAATAAAGGAGAAAATAAAATTTTTATTTATGCTACTGATCCAAAGGGTTTAATAGATTCGCTGGAAGTCGATATCACTGTAAATTATATACAGCAAGTCATAGAGGTTGCTGTTTTGCAGGATACCAAAATCAATATTTATCCCAATCCTGCAATTGAATTTATTACTATAGAATGTCCATTTTTAATAAAAAGTATAAAATTGTACGATTTAAATGGAAGGGTAGTTTATAATGAAATTGGGAATGTTAATACTATCAATGTATCTGGCATTAATAAGGGAATTTACATTTTGAAAGCCGAAACTGATAAGATGACTATTATAGAAAAGATTATAAAAGAATAGCGTTATTTTTATAATAAAAAATTGAAGGAGACTGTCAGAATTATTTATAACAGTCTCCTTTTTATAATAAAATATATTATCCTGAACCAGGTATAGCCATCAAGCTAAGGTATAATACAATGCTAATATACTGCTACTTATATGTTCTTATTGTTACTTTTTGTCGTCACAAAAAACCAAAAAAGACAGACGGCGTGAATTCGATCCGTCAATAAGTAGGAAGCATTTTAGCTAAATTTTGCTTAACTGGTGCTTATTGACTTCTCTCAGACAGCACGCCGCCTTATATGGAATTTTCAGTTTTACGCTTTGCGTCCTTTCTTCAAACTGATTACAAAATTATAAGTACTCATTTAATTCTAAAAGCGCGAAGCGTAAGAAAATAATTCCTTTTCGCCTGCGTGCTGTCTGAGCAAAGTAAAGAAGCGAAAACTAAAACAATTATAAATTTGTACTGTCCCACTCGCTTCTTTACGGCGCGAGTTCACGCGGGCAAAGCGTTTTTGCATACTTTTGCCGCTTCAAAAGTATGAAAAAAAGAAGAATGAATGCTGATTTACAGCAATATATAAGAATTAACTTGACGGCTATGCCGAACCAAGGTTAATTTAAAAATCTTCAGGTTTCAAAACATTTAGCTTAGAAAGAGCTTCAGCGGGCTTATTATCTTTTAATAGGCCGGTAACTTCTCTAATCTTATCTTTGACCAGTTTATTTTTAGTGAATTTTAAAAGTTTGTTCAGGCTTTTCCTGGCATTGGATTTATCATACTGAGACAGATATATTGTACTCAGGTGGTACCAAACAGCAGCATATTTTTTATCCTTTTTTGAAATTTCTTGCATTTGTTTCAAGGCTGAAAGTGTATCGCCCGAATTCAATAGTTTTAATGCTTCTTTCAGCTTAAAACCTGCATCATTATCCGAGAGTTTTTTGTTATTCTTAACCCTTATCGCTGATATTGCGCCGGTAACAAAGCTTTTCTTCTGAACCCCATAACCAACCACAACCACTTCATCAAGTTGTTTTATATCTTCTTTCATTGCAATATCGAGGGTTTCATTATTCGAAACATTTGCTTCTTTTTGTTCATAACCGACATAATTAAACGCCAGTGTCGAAGAATCATCAACATTTATATTATAATTGCCGTTTAAATCCGTAACAGTTCCTTTATTAGTGCCTTTTGCAACAACATTGACACCTGGCAGCGGCTCACCCTTTGAATCGGTAACACGGCCTTTTATGGCTTTTTTAATACCTGAACTGCTTTTATATTCTGCTTTTATCTCAGAAGTTTCCGACATTGCATCGTTTGCCATTTCTTCAGCAACAATTGCAGTTTGATTTTCTTTATCTGCTATCATATAATTTTTGAAAGAAATAACTGCCTTTACGAATGGTTTATTTTCTTTTTTAGTTGATCGGGTTTCGGCTAAAAGTTCTTTTTTTACAGAGGGTTTAATCGTATCAGAAATGCTTTGTTTGAAAGGAATAATTGGAGTACCATATTTTTCTTTTTTAGTTGAATGGGTTTCAGCTGAAAGTTCTTTTGTAACAGAGGTTTTAAAAGTATCAGAAACTTTTTGTTTTGAAGGTATAACTGAGGTTACATATTTTTCTTTTTTCAGGTTTGAAATATAATAAATAATGAAAATGCCTGTCAAAAGTAGTATTGTTGCTGCTATACTTATTTTTCGGATTGAAATTATCAAAGCTTTTTTTCGTTTCTTTTTATCAAGAAAGATGTGCAACCTTTCTTTTATCTCCTTCGCAGATGCCTCAGCATGTTCGAAATCCTTAATTATTGAAAGTCCTTCTATTACATCATTGCACATATTACATCCGGCCAGATGATCCTCAACTTCAAATCTTGCCTTTTCGTCAAGTTGATTTTGAAGATAAAGCCAAAGCTTATGCTCGTCAGGACAAGCGCTTGTTTCAATAATATGTTTCCAGCTTTCTTCCAAAATTATTTTACTTCATGTTTAAAATTAACAACAACCAAACCCCTGATTCGAATGATTTTAACAAAATATTTTTCAGGTTCCGTTTCCCGTTCTGTATATAGCTTTTTACAGAGTTTTCTGAAAAACCTGTCAGCTCAGCCACATCTTTGTAACTCTTTTCCTGCAAATAGAAAAGCGTAACGCACTGTTTTTGTTCATAATTTAAAGTTTCTATGGCCATTTGTAATTGTTCAATTTTCATTTCATGGTTATTCTCCTTAAAATGATGCTCGTCAATGGAAATTTCCACATTTTTTTTCAAAACATTTTCATCGTCAATTGACAGGGTTTGAAAATGCTTATTGCTTCTAAGCTGCATCAGGCAGGAATTGCAGGTCACTTTGTACAGCCAGCTTTTAAAATGAACAATTTCAAACCTTGTTATGTCGGCAGTAACTTTTTCAAAAACCTGCATGGACATATCCTTAGCAAGCTCATCGGCCTTCAGGTATTTCATTGAAACAAGGTACACGAATCGGATGTACCGTCCAAACAATTCTTCGAGGTACACATTATCGGCTTCTGCAAAATAATTCTTAAGCAGTTGCTCGTCCGGTAAAGTTTGTATGTCAGTGTATGCAGGCAAATAAAAATATTTCGAAACTGTTATGGAATTGACTTAAAGGTTGCATCTCATTATCAAAAGCGAATGGATTCGATTTTATAAAACCTTTAACAGTTAAAGATATGAAAACAACATTAAATTCCAAATGTGAAAATTTTTTTAAACAGGAATTGGTATTACTCCTGGTTACATTTATAATTTCTATTAATGTAAACGCCCAGGACAGCAAGCCTTTTACAGACCGGAACCCTTTTATAAACCCGGTAATGAAAATCAGTAATCTTAATGCAAATGAAGAAAACCCGATGCGGCTCGATGTATTGAATATCGATATAAAAATTGTCGGGCAAATTGCTGTAACTACTTTGGAAATGACTTATTATAACACGAACAACCGTGTTATGGAAGGCGAGTTCAATTTCCCGTTGGGCGAAGGCCAAACTGTGTCGAGGTTCGCGCTGGATATTCACGGCCAGATGCGCGAAGGCGTTGTGGTTGAAAAAGAACAAGGCAGGAAGACTTTCGAAGCAATTGTCCGGCGCGGCGTTGATCCGGGCTTACTGGAAATGACAGAAGGGAATAATTTCCGCTCGCGGGTTTATCCCTTGCCGGCCAAAGGTTCCAGAAAAATAATCATAGCCTACGAACAGGAACTTGCAGACAATGGCAGTTCAGATTTGTACCAGCTTCCGCTAAAAATAAACGAAACGGTACGCAAATTTTCGATTCATACCGAAGTCGCGAAGCAACAGGTAAAATTAGACAAAAGTAAAAACGAACTTTCAAACTTCGAATTTCAACACTGGAACGATTCTTATGTAGCCGATTTTTCAAGTGAAGATTTTGTCCCCGACAAGCAGGTGGCTTTTTCAATTCCTCATTTAAACGATAGCGCTACGGTATTCACAACTCCATTCGATGAAAATTCAGATTCTTCATGGTTTTACATTAACCTCAGGCCAAAAATATTTGATTGGGCAAAAGAGCTTCCAAAGCATATTACCATATTTTGGGACAATTCCAATTCCGAAAAAAACCGGGATATTGATAAGGAAATTTCTGTACTCGATAGTTATATTAAAAAAATTGGCGATGTTGAAATTGAATTGGTACCATTTAATATTTCAGTTGAAAAATCAAAACAATTTGAAATTCAGGACGGGAATTGGAAAGCATTGAAGAACACTTTAAGAAACATGGGTTACGATGGGGCCACATCTTATGGTTCGCTGGATTTTTCAAAATACAGTGCAGATGAATTTCTTGTCTTTTCTGACGGAATTTCGAATTTTGGCAAATCGGAACCTGTACTATCGAATACACTAGTTTTAACTGTAAATTCAAACCCTATTGCCAACCATTCCAAACTATCATATATTGCTCAATATTCGGGTGGACAATATATCAATCTTTCGAAACTGACGGAACGGGAAGCGCTGAAAATTTTAACAGAAAGTAATTATCATTTTATTTCGGCTACAATTGAAAAGGGAAATGTGTTGGGAAACTATCCATCAATGCCTTGTCAGTTCAATAACTCATTTAGTATTTCAGGAATAATGGTCGGCAGGTCGGCAGTAATAAAACTGAATTTTGGTTTTGGCAATAAAGTTATGTATTCAGAAAAGATTAAAATATCGAATGAAAAGCCTTTGGAAGGTGACATATTGAAGCGTATCTGGGCTGAGAAAAAATTGGCAGAATTGAATTATAACGAAGAAACCAATAAAGACGAGATTACCAGCATAGGCAAAAAATTTGGGATTGTTACTTCAAATACTTCGCTGTTAGTACTTGAAAATTTAAGCGATTATATTCAGTATAAAATTTTACCTCCTAAGGAAATGCAAGCCGATTATTTATTAAGTGTTAACCGGAGTAAAAGAAATGAAAAGGAAAAAATATATTCTCACCTTGATTATGTGGCGAGGCTATTCAATACCCGCGTGAATTGGTGGAGAACAGATTTCCCATTGAATAACGAAAAGCAGATTTTTCAAAATGAACCTTTACCAGTTTATCAATCCAATAACAGGACTAATCTAAATAACAATAATTTTCAGGGAAACAGGATCAATATCCGGGGCCACGTATCCGATCAGAACGGTGAAAATTTACCAGGTGCAAATGTTATCGTGAAAAGTACAACTATCGAAACAGTTACAGACATTAATGGAAACTTTAATTTGAATGTGCCTTCAACAGCTAATTCATTCGTCGTTACTTATGTTGGATATAAACCCAAAGAGGTTCAAATCAATAATTTACAAAATATGGAGGTCAGGCTTGAAGAAGATGCTAAACAAGTTGATGAAGTGGTGGTTGTAGGCTATGGTGTTCAGAAGAAAAGTGATATTACATCGGCAATTGCTTCTTTTTCGGCAAAAAGAGAAATGGTTTCAAATGAATCAGCCGATGAAGAAGTAGAGTTTAAATCAGTCAATAACGAAAGCCCAAATAATATTTCATCCTCAATCCAACTGAATGCATGGGACCCGCAAACACCCTACCTGAAGGTACTTCAATATGCACCCAAAGGCCAGGAATATGCAACTTATCTCAAGCTTAAAAATGAATATGGAAATGTACCTTCGTTTTATATTGATGCTTCCGGATTCTTCGCAAAAGTGAATTTGAAAGACACGGCAGTTAAAGTATTATCGAACCTGGCCGAAATGGGATTGGAAGAACCTCAGTCTGCTCAGGATTATGGGAAAAAACCTCCAGGATTTGAATTGCACGGAAGAAGCAGTCGATGTTTTTAACAAAGTATTAAAACTGAAAGGCGAAGAACCTCAAACTTATCGTGATCTTGGCCTTGCCTATGAAGCTGCCGGAAATTACCAGCTTGCCATAAACACGCTTTATGAAATTGTGAAACGTGAATGGGACAGCCGTTTCCCGGAAATTGAGCTTATAGCCCTGGAAGAACTGAACAGTATTTTGGCCAACCATGAACCGGATATCGATTATTCGTTTATCGATGACCGGTTGATTAAAAATTTACCTGTCGACGTAAGGGTTGTATTGACCTGGGATGCAGATAATACCGACATGGATTTATGGCTCACCGACCCATCCGGCGAGAAATGTTTTTATCAGCATAATAAAACAAGGATCGGGGGAATTATTTCACGCGATTTTACCAGAGGCTATGGAACCTGAAGAATTCCTTTTAAAGAAAGCCATCTATGGGGATTATTCAGTGCAGGCTAACTATTTTGGGACCCGTTCACAAAAAATCCTTGCGCCGGTAAACCTCCACCTTACATTTTTCACCCATTTCGGGCAAAAAGACCAGGGAAAAAAGGAAGTATCAATCCGTCTCGAAAACCAAAAAGATGTAATTGATGTGGGAAAATTCAGGTTTAAGGCGAATTAGAATTTTATTAATCATAAAAAAGGATTAGGAAATTGCTCTAATCCTTTTTTTATATAATCCGGAATATCTAAATATATTTTAATAACTTTCATTTCTATTCTGATAATTATAAATGTGAGAATAGTTTTAATACTATTGATTTTAATAGATTATGTGCCGTATATTGAAAGCCAGGCATATAGATGTTTTTTAAAAAGTGGCATTCAATATTTTTCTGATGATTCAACCATGCATGCCATTAAACTTGATTCAACTGTGGTTGTGGGGAAAGACACGATTCTTTACAATTATCCTACAATACGAAGAAATGATTTTTCCTGTACAACATATAAGAATAATTCCTGGATAGGGGCAAAAATTATTATTCAGCCTACCGGTTATACATATTTTATAACTGAAAATAATGATAGTATTGCAATTAAAACTGATGCAAAACTTCATCAAACCTGGATTTTCTTTAGACAATTCAGGGCATATGTTGCTGCTTTGGATACCTTTTCTTTTGCAGGAATTACAGATAGTGTAAAGCATATAAGATTTCAAGCAGTCGATAGTTTGGGCAATCCAGTTACAAGCTTGATAAATAATAAAGAACTTTTATTAAGTAAAAATTATGGCCTTGTCGAGTTGTTTGAATTTTATACATTCCCCGATCCGGTTTCCAAACCTTTCAGGTTTATTGGAAGTCAAAATCCCGATTTTGGGAATGTTCACATAGCTTCAAAAGATATTTTTAATTATGACGTTGAGAATGAATTTCATATATTTCATGAAATATATAGTTATCCACTGGAACCAAAAAGCCAATTTGACAAAATCATTCAGAAAGTTATTGAAAAACATATATCTGGAAACGGGGATACCTTAACCTATAAATTTGCTTCATGTAAATTAATTACCAATATCAATTTTGGCAATTATGATACAACCACGCACTGGTTTTTGACACAAACACCAGTTTATTCCTTGGTAAAAGATACTTTTTATCAAAGGATTATTTTTCCCACATTAAAGTTGGCAAATAGCCTGCCTGACCAAATAATAATTCAAAGCTCACTATATTCATATGTTATAGTTGAAAATGGGTACAATGGATTATTTATAAAAAAACTTTACGGTACTTATATTAAGACAAACAATGATACTTGTCTTGGAGAGGTAGCAAATGATAAAAAAAAGTCAGCAACAATTGATACTTTTTTTGATTCGAATAACTCTTATATCGAAGGCTGCGGGGCCTATTCATGTCAAACATTCATGTTTAATGGAGATTGTAGTAGTTTGTCATATTACAAAAAGAAAGATAAAACATGGGGCATTCCATTCGATTGTGATTCATTCAAAAAATTAGATGTTATAAGAATACCTTTTGAAAATTCATTGATGGTTTTCCCAAACCCAATGAAAAATATTGCAATTATTAAACTGCCTGAAATTACTGAAAGCCAGAAAAAATTGTGCATTTTTGATTTATATGGAAGACTTGTCATTCAAAGAACTTTTATAGGAAACAGATATGAACTATTAAGGGAAAATTTAAAGAGCGGCATTTACTTAATAGTTGTTTCTGGCAATGAAAATTTATTGAATAAATCAAAACTGATTGTTGAATGACATTTAAACAAAATGGTATATTGTATTGTCTGAAAACATATGGACTATTTAAGTTTAAATTAATTCAGTAGGTATATACTTACTATGCCAAAAGTCAGGTTGCTATTTTACAGTCTCTTAGCTATTTGAAATTTTATCAATCAAAATTTTGTGCCCTGAACTGCTGAGTTATGGCACAGCATTAAAATATTTTTTTTAATTCTTTGTATATCTGTCAAAAGTTTCTATTTTTGCAGTCCATTTTATTTAACCATTGAAAATTAGACAAATAATGTACGCGATAGTGGATATAGCCGGGCAGCAGTTTAAGGTTGAGAAAGATCAGAAGATTTTTGTTCACCGCCTCGAAGGCCAGGAAGGAAGTCAGGTTTCATTCGATAAAGTTCTACTTATCGATAATGACGGTGACATAAAAGTAGGTATTCCTACAATTAACGGCGCCAGCATCAATGCTAAAATACTTTCACATTTGAAAGGAGATAAAGTCCTAATATTTAAGAAAAGCAGAAGAAAAGGTTACCAAAAGCTTAACGGCCACAGGCAATATTTTACACAAGTTCAAATAGAAGAAATTGCAGGTACTTCGGCAAGTGCGCCTAAAGCAAAAAGGACAACGAAGAAAGCTGCGGCAGCAAATGAAGAACAAGCTGAAGCTTAAAAGTTAGAAATAGAAAAAATAAAATAATATGGCACATAAAAAAGGAGCGGGAAGTTCGCGCAACGGCCGCGATTCGCAAAGCAAACGGTTAGGGGTAAAACTCTTTGGCGGCGAAATTGCCAAAGCCGGAAACATCATTGTCCGTCAGAGGGGCACGGTTCACAATCCCGGCGTTAATGTTGGCATTGGTAAAGACCATACATTGTTTGCCCTTGTCGATGGTAAAATTGAATTCAAGAAAAAACGCAACGAGAAATCATTTGTTTCGGTTGTTCCGGTAGCCGAATAATTATATTTCAAAAATTTAGGCTCTTGTAATTATTGGCTTTGCTATTAATTGCAAGGGTTTTTTATTTTTACACTTTTAAACTTCGAAACCATGCTTGCAATAAATTTTATCAGGGAAAACAGGGAATTAGTCTTGGAAAGGCTTCAGGTAAAGAATTTTAAAAATCCTGAACTGGTCGAAAAAGTAATTGAACAAGATAACCAAAGGCGTCAATTACAATTGAAGCTTGACGATTGCAATGCTGAAATGAATTCTATTTCGAAAGAAATAGGGGTTCTTTTTAAAAGTGGTAAAATATCTGAAGCAAATGCTGCAAAGCAAAAAACAATAGATTTAAAAGAAAACATAAAATTATTTGGCGAGCAACTAACATCGGTTGAGAAAGAATTGCAGGACAACCTGGTTTTAATTCCGAACCTTCCACATGAATCTGTGCCGCGCGGGCGAACCACGGAAGAAAATGTAGAAATAAAAAAAGGCGGGCAAAAACCATTGCTGCCAAAAAATGCAATGCCTCATTGGGATTTGGCCAAAAAATATAACATCATCGATTTTGAATTGGGCGTAAAAATTACCGGCGCCGGTTTCCCGGTTTACAAAGGCAAAGGCGCGAGGCTGCAACGTGCTTTGATTAATTTTTTTCTTGATGAAGCCAGGAATGCTGGTTATACAGAAATTATGCCGCCGCTTTTGGTTAATGAAGAATCAGGGTTTGGCACAGGACAATTGCCCGATAAAGAAGGCCAGATGTATCATGCAACATTGGACAATTTTTATCTTATTCCTACTGCTGAAGTTCCTGTTACGAACATTTACCGTGATGTAATCGTGAATCCGAATGATTTTCCGATAAAAAATACTGCATATACACCTTGTTTCCGTCGCGAAGCAGGCTCGTATGGCAAAGATGTCCGGGGTTTGAACCGCCTTCATCAGTTCGACAAAGTAGAAATTGTACAAATCCAACATCCCGATAAATCTTACGAAACATTGCAGGAGATGGTCGATTATGTAGAATCGCTTGTTCAGAAATTAGAACTGCCATATCGAATTATCAGGTTATGTGGAGGAGATATGAGTTTTGCTTCAGCTCTCACATACGATTTCGAAGTATTTGCAGCAGCACAGGATAAATGGCTTGAAATAAGTTCGGTTTCTAACTTTGAATCATTCCAGGCTAATCGTATGAAATTACGATTTAAAGATGCAACAGACAAAAAAACCAAACTAGCGCATACGCTCAATGGCAGTGCGCTGGCGCTACCGCGTATTGTTGCGGCACTTCTTGAAAATAACCAAAGTGAAAATGGGATTGTTCTGCCTGAAGCGCTGGTTCCTTATATAGGGTTCGAGATTATTGATTGAAAATAATAAGCTTTTAGGCTTTAGTTTTTAGGTATTAGTTTTGACTCTAATAGCCAATACCCAACACCTAAAAACTACCTTGTAAGTTATCAACAAAAACCCATTGCTTATTAACCGCTTGTCATTTTTCAATGTTAAATGACCTATATTTGACATTGTTCAATCTATAATATCGGCTTTTCAGGAAAACTGAAACATGACAATAAAAAACCTAACTGTCATTGCCCTTATCATTTTGCTGATACAAACAGTAACTTGGGCACAGACAAAGAACCAACCAAGTGAATACTTCGATGATGCCGAATTCTTTTTCGACGATGGCGATTATCGTGAAGCATTATATAATTTTCAGAAAGTTTACGAAAAAGATACCTCAAATGCCAATATTAACTATCGTATTGGTATGTGCTACGTTAATATTCCCGGAGAAGAAACAAAAGCAATTAAATATTTCGAGAGGGCTATTAATAAAATTTCTACAAAATATAAAAAGAGCACTTTTGAAGAAAGGAATGCCCCATTATTTATGTTATTTTATTTGGGAAATGCTTATCGCGTAAATAATGAACTGACCAAAGCTCTTGAAGTTTATAAGAAATTCAGGGGCGATCCATATTTTGAAGGTCATTATGATGTAAGGATGGTTGATGACGAAATTGCTATATGTGAGCGGGCAAAGCTTGTGCATGATAATCCTTTAAACGTGAAGTTTACAAATTTAGGCTCTTTTATCAATAACGCGCAGAGCAATCGCAACCCGGTTGTAAATAAAGATGAAACGATTTTAATTTATTTATCGGGCCTTAAATTTTACGATGCTATCATGATGTCACGAAAAGACAGCAGTGGATGGGGCGAACCAGAGAACATAAGCGACCAGGTTGGGTCTGATGGCGATTGCGAACCAACCTGTTTATCACAGGATGGTAAAGACCTTTACATGGTCAAAAAAACAAAAGGGAATTTTGATATTTATATTAGTCACTGGAAGGATGGGGTTTGGAGTACAATGCAACCCCTAAACAAAAATATCAATTCATCCAGGAACGAGACCAGTGCATCGGTTTCGGCTGATGGCAGAACTCTATATTTTTCGAGCGACAGAAGAGGAGGGTTTGGCAAATTAGACATTTATAAATCAAATCTTTTGCCTGATGGTGAATGGCCGGCTGAAAACCTGGGAGAAGCCGTTAATACTGAGAATGATGAAATCGATCCTTTTATTTGCGAAGATGGGAAAACACTTTATTTTAGTTCTCAGGGACATCTTAATATGGGCGATTTTGATATTTTTACAACGAACTTAATGCCGAACAAGAAGTGGGGAACACCGGTAAATGTTGGTTTCCCAATTAATACAACCGGAAGAAATGTTTTCTTTTACCCTTTAAAAAATGGAGAAATCGGCTATTATGCAGCAATAAGACCCGAAGGTTTTGGAAAAGAAGATATTTACAAAATAGAGAACCTTACACTTCAGGCAAGAAATAATCGCAACACAAATGACAAAAAAACTTCGAAGGTTTTTATCCGCGATAAAACTACAAATGAAGTAATAGGTGCACTTTATACAGAAAATAAGACGGATAGCTTAAAGGCAAAACAATCTGACGAAAAAGAAATCAAATCCGATAAGCCGTAGAAAAAACATTCAAAATTTAGCATTATCCGCATGTAAACCTTAATTTTGGCGGGTTATCTCATTTTACAAAAATTATTATGGAACGGATTGCAGTATTCCCGGGTTCTTTCGACCCTTTTACAATTGGGCACGAATCTATCGTTAAACGTGCCTTATCGCTTTTCGATACAATAATTATAGCAATTGGTACAAATACAAATAAAGCAGATTTTTTCCCGATTGAAAAACGTATGCAATGGATAAAAGAAGTTTTTGAATTCGATGAAAAAGTTAGCGTGTTAAACTATAATGGTTTAACGATTGAATTCTGTCAGCAGGTCGGCGCCAAATTTATCATCAGGGGTTTGAGGACTTCTGCTGATTTTGAGTACGAGCGTGCCATAGCGCAAGTCAATAAAGTAATGAACCAGGAAGTAGAATCAATTTTTATCCTTACTGCACCAGAATATTCAGCAATTACATCGACCCTTGTGCGTGATATAATCCGCCATGGTGGCGATGCAAGCAAATTTTTACCAAATAGCCGCGACTTAAAAAATTTCAGGATACATTAATGAAAATATTTTTAAACTTTAATATTTATGATATAAATTATTGTGGCTCTTTAGTGAACGGCGAAGCCCTCAACGAAGTTAAATTTTTGTGGATTGGTGCTTTGGCGGCTACAATTATTTTTGCCACTAAAACACAACGAATATCTTCACGAACTGTCAGTGTAAAGGCACGTGTGTGATAGTAAATACACCAAATAACACAAAAATTAACAACATCATAATTTAACAACCTACATTATGTTATATTAAAGCCACTTTAATTAACCTTTTTAAAAATAGTAAATGAACAATAAGCTAGTATTATGTTAAGTTTAATCTGGCATAAAAACCTCACCCTAAATCCCTCTTCAAGCGGAGAGGTACTTGCCTCTTCTTATATAGGAGAAGGGGTTGGAGATGATGGTAAATTAAGTCAATTTACAATTAACATAATACTATTATTAATATTTTTCTTTTTAGAATTTTCACTTTCAATTTGTAGCTTTTCCCAGGTCGCCCTTTCAGGCAATGCACCTACTTATGCCGGAAAAGAAATTGTTATTAAAACTTTCTCTGATCCTTTTACCGGTGGCGAAAAAGAATTGGGTATTTGTAAGGTAGGTGTTAATGGCGATTTTTCAATCATCCTGCCTTTACAGGAAACAACTTATATATTTTCTCATTTAGGAATTTTTAAAGGTTCGATGTTTGTTGAACCCGGGAAAGCTTATTATATTTCATTTCCTGAAAGAATGGAAAAAGAAAAAGCCGATTTGTTAAACCCGTTTTTCGAAGAAATCGAATTTCAATTTGCAATTAAAAACATTCAGGACAATGACCTGAATTTCCTGATTCATTCCTTCAATGATGCATATTCACCATATTTCAGAAAGTTTGCCGGCAACCCTTATTCAAAGAATAATAAAGCCATTGTCGACAGCACTATTAGCGATTTGAAAAAGATTAACCAGGGAATAGATAATTTGTTTTATACGAATTATATTGAATACAGGTTTGGGTATCTCAAGCACCTGGCTTATCAGCAAAAATCCAAATCAGTTTCAAAAGAGTTTTTTCAGGAAAGGCCGATATTATATAATAATCCGGCTTACATGGAACTTTTCAACCAGGTTTACAGCAGGTACTTTTATTTTTTTTGTGGCAAACTTTCTGAAATATGGTGAATATGCATCATTGAAAGGAATAAATAGGAAATTGCAAGTCTGAGTCCTGAATGTTTTTAATTGCAATTGAAATTCGATTAACGGATTTTAACAAATCGGCTTTTTCTTTTTCCATTCTTTCAGGAAATGAAATATAATGACTTTTTCCCGGGTTCAACAAACATCGAACTTTTAAAAATTCCTAAATGAGAAAATATATAAGTTGTTTCCTGTAAAGGCAGGGGGGAATTCGCCATTAACACCTACCTTACGAATACCCAATTCTTTTTTCGCCACCGTAAAGGATGCAGAAAGTTTTAATAACAATTTCTTTTCCCAGCATAAGTAGGTGCACATGTCTGGGAAGGCGCAATTGAAAGTGAAAATTCTAAAAAGAAAAATATTAATAATAGTATTATGTTAATTGTAAATTGACTTAATTTCGCATCATCTCCAACCCCTTCTCCTATATAAGAAGAGGCAAGTACCTCTCCCTTTGAAAGGGGGTTTAGGGTGAGGTTTTTATGCCAGATTAAACTTAACATAATACTAGCTTATTGTTCATTTACTATTTTTAAAAAGGTTAATTAAAGTGGCTTTAATATAACATAATGTAGGTTGTTAAATTATGATGTTGTTAATTTTTGTGTTATTTGGTGTATTTACATTCACACACGTGCCTTTACACTGACAGCTCGTGAAGATATTCGTTGTGTTTTAGTGGCAAAAGAATTTGATTCTAGCCGCCAAAGCACCAATCACAAAAATTTAACTTCGTTGAGGGCTTCGCCGTTCACTAAAGAGCCACAATAATTTATATCATAAATATTAAAGTTTAAAAATATTTTCATTAATGTATCCTGAAATTTTTTAAGTCGCGGTATTTGGTAAAAATTTGTTTGCATCGCCACCATGGCGGATTATATCACACACAAGGGTCGATGTAATTGCTGTTGGAAGGATAAAAATTGATTCTATTTCCTGGTTCATTACTTTATTGACTTGCGCTATGGCACGCTCGTACTCAAAATCAGCAGAAGTCCTCAAACCCCTGATGATAAATTTGGCGCCGACCTGCTGACAGAATTCAATCGTTAAACCATTATAGTTTAACACGCTAACTTTTTCATCGAATTAAAAACTTCTTTTATCCATTGCATACGTTTTTGAATCGGGAAAAAATCTGCTTTATTTGTATTTGTACCAATTGCTATAATTATTGTATCGAAAGCGATAAGGCACGTTTAGTGATAGATGTGCCCAATTGTAAAAGGGTCGAAAGAACCCGGGAATATTGCAATCCGTTCCATAATAATTTTTGTAAAATGAGATAACCCGCCAAAATTAAGGTTTACATGCGGATAATGCTAAATTTTGAATGTTTTTTATCGGCTTATCGGATTTATTTCTTTTTCGTCAGATTGTTTTGCCTTTAAGCTATCCGTCTTATTTTCTGTATAAAGTGCACCTATTATTCATTTGTAGTTTTATCGCGGATAAAAACCTTCGAAGTTTTTTTGTCATTTGTGTTGCGATTATTTCTTGCCTGAAGTGTAAGGTTCTCTATTTTGTAAATATCTTCTTTTCCGAAACCTTCGGGTCTTATTGCTGCATAATAGCCGATTTCTCCATTTTTTAAAGGGTAAAAGAAAACATTTCTTCCCGTTGTATTAATTGGGAAACCAATATTTACCGGTGTTCCCCACTTCTTGTTCGGCATTAAGTTGGTTGTAAAAATCAAAATCGCCATATTAAGATGTCCCTGAGAACTAAAATAAAGTGTTTTCCCATCTTCGCAAATAAAAAGGATCGATTTCATCATTCTCAGTATTAACGGCTTCTCCCAGGTTTTCAGCCGCCCCATTCACCATCAGGCAAAAGATTTGATTTATAAATGTCTAATTTGCCAAACCCTCCTCTTCTGTCGCTCGAAAAATATAGAGTTCTGCCATCAGCCGAAACCGATGCACTGGTCTCGTTCCTGGATGAATTGATATTTTTGTTTAGGGGTTGCATTGTACTCCAAACCCCATCCTTCCAGTGACTAATATAAATATCAAAATTCCCTTTTGTTTTTTTGACCATGTAAAGGTCTTTACCATCCTGTGATAAACAGGTTGGTTCGCAATCGCCATCAGACCCAACCTGGTCGCTTATGTTCTCTGGTTCGCCCCATCCACTGCTGTCTTTTCGTGACATCATGATAGCATCGTAAAATTTAAGGCCCGATAAATAAATTAAAATCGTTTCATCTTTATTTACAACCGGGTTGCGATTGCTCTGCGCGTTATTGATAAAAGAGCCTAAATTTGTAAACTTCACGTTTAAAGGATTATCATGCACAAGCTTTGCCCGCTCACATATAGCAATTTCGAGATCAACCATCCTTACATGACAATA
>CAVSGB010000335.1:0-9823 GCA_963726845.1 uncultured Bacteroidota bacterium
TATTTTGTGGCTTGGCCCTGAGAGTTCCTGGAATTGCGCAGCCGCAGCCCATATGATTTGGCAAGCACTCGGTGTACCCGATAAGATGGGATTCTCCGAATCCACCGCTCATAATCACTGCGCTTTCGCCTCTACCCAACAGGCTGATGTGGACGCTTATGTCCAGAAATTCCTGGTCGGCGGCGATACCGCTAATACAAATATCATGGAAAATGATAATGGTTTTGTCGTTGACAGTACAAGATGGATAAATTGGACAGTGCCTACATTGCAATAGATGGTTTATCTTTACCCGGACAAGCCAGAGCCCAAAAATTGGGAGTCAGTACTTTTGCCAAATGAAGCTATTGAATGAATTCCATAAAGTTAGTTTCAACAACTTTAACAATTGATGTTGAAAGTAGTAAAACTCTAAATTAATTATTAAAAAATCTTTACATATCGGTAGGATAATGTAAAGAAAAATGAAAAATCTATACATAATATGTTATATTTGTATAGATAATAAAAAAATCTTTACAATATGGGTATTGAAGAAAAATGGGAGCTAAAAGAATTGCCGTTGACAATCGATTTAGAGACAAAACGTATTTTAAAAAGTTTGCCATCTGCACACTCAGCACTTGTTGAATTGAAAGGAGTTGCTTCAACTATTCCGAACCAGAATATTTTAATTAACACGCTTGGATTGCAGGAAGCAAAAGACAGCTCAGCGATTGAGAATATAATAACGACCCATGATGACTTATATAAATCAGAATTAAACTTAGATTCCTTTAAGTCATTAGATGCAAAAGAAGTTCAAAACTATATTTCTGCTTTAAAAAAAGGATTTGAATTGATTTCGAAAAGTGGATTGTTGACTAACAAAGTTATTTTGCAAATTCAAGAAGTGTTGGAAGATAACAATGCAGGGTTTCGCAAACTTCCAGGAACCGCTTTAAAAAATGCAGCAACAGGTGATACAATTTATACTCCGCCACAAGATTTTAATGATATAATTCGCTTAATGTCTAATCTTGAGAAATTTATTAATGATCCAGAACTTTGCGATTATGATCCATTAATAAAAATGGCAATTATTCATTTTCAATTGAAAGCATTCATCCTTTTTATGATGGCAATGGAAGGACTGGCAGGATAATTAACATTCTTTATTTGATCCTTGAGAAACTTCAAACATTACCAATATTATATTTAAGTAGTTATATAATAAAACATAAAACTGATTATTATAGATTGTTGCAAGAAGTACGAGAAAAAAATTCTTGGGAAGAATGGGTTCTGTATATGATTAATGGGATTGAGATAACATCAAGAGAAACAATTGATTTGATAATTAAAATACGGGAACTTATGATGGTTTATAAAAATAAATTGCGAAATAATTATAAGTTTTATAGTCAGGATTTATTGAATAATTTATTCAAACATCCATATACAAAGATTGAATTTATTGTTAATGACCTAAATGTTTCAAGATTAACTGCTGCGAATTATTTAAACAAATTATCGGATGATGGGTTACTAAAGAAAGCAAAGCTTGGTACTGGAAATTATTACATTAATGTACCTTTATTTGAACTATTGTCAAACCGATAAAAACTGACTTGTTCAATTGAAACCTTCCAATTGTTTGTTAGTGGCAACATTAATGAGGTAACTTTAAAAAGTGTAAAGTAATATTTACACAAATAAAGTGTAAATCATTTAAAAGTATTGAATTCTCAAGTAAATACAAAAAAAGACAATTTTAATTTAAATGTCTTTTTTAGTTTTTTGCTCTATTTTTGATCTTGACTTTCGTAACTTATTGATTATAAAGACATTTTGTGGTGCCACGTGGAATTGAACCACGGACACACGGATTTTCAGTCCGTTGCTCTACCAACTGAGCTATGGCACCTTTTTTTTAAATTGCGTGCAAATTAAACTAATTTTTTATTTGTACAAAATTTATTTTCCTAAAAAGAACAACCTGCTGTTCACAGCCAAATATAGCAAGTTATGACTAAAGTTAATTAAAATTTTGTGAAACGATTTGACCATATTGCCTCAAATTTTAGGTTATGGGGTAAAATAGTTAATTGTTTCAGCAAGGTGGCTGTCTGGAAAGTAAAATTTTAATAAAGTCGCCACGACGCTAAGTTTTATTTACAATAAAATCGACACTTTGCGTTTTTGCGCCTTTGCATTTGATTGTATTTTTTCGGCTTTTTACACAGCATCTTATCAGCCGATTAGACCCATCACCAAATTTTAGATGCTACAATTAATCAAATTTCAAGTAAGTTTGCGAATATGCAAATACAAAAATGGATTACTACGTTCATGTTTTAAAAAATGGGATCAGGCTTATCCACTTGCCAATATCGTCATTTGTGGCACATGCCGGCCTTTTTATCAATACCGGTTCGCGCGATGAGAAAGAAAATGAACACGGGTTGGCCCATTTTGTAGAACATGTTATTTTTAAAGGAACCGCGAAACGAAAATCGTATCATATTATTTCGCGCCTTGAAGATGTCGGCGGCGAACTGAATGCTTATACCACAAAAGAAGAAACCGAATCCGACGCTTTTTTTTTGAAAGATAATACCGAACGTGCCATTGAATTAATAAGCGGTATTGCTGACAATTCCATTTTCCCTGAAAAGGAAATTGAGAAAGAAAAAGAAATAATAATTGATGAAATAAACTCATATAAGGATAATCCATCAGAACAAATTTTTGACGATTTCGAAGAAATGGTTTTTCCGAATGACCCTTTGGGCCGCAATATACTTGGTGTACCGGATACGCTTAAAAAATTTGAACGAAAAGATTTATTGAATTTTATTAAAGATAATTATTTTACCGATCAGACTATTCTTTGTATTGTTGGTGATTTAGAACAATCAAAAATTTTAAAGATTTTCACAAAATATTTTAGCCATGTGCCCCAACATCTAAACGATCGTTCCAGGAAATTGACCGAACCTTATAACCCTTCGACCAGGGAAGAAATCAAAAATACGTTCCAGGCACATAGTATAATCGGTTGTGCAGCTTTCAGCTTCTCTGACGATCGGCGACTTACGCTTCATTTGCTCAATAATATTTTAGGTGGCCCGGGATGAACTCGAGGTTAAATATGTCATTACGCGAACGGCACGGGTGTTCGTACAATGTTGAATCGAGCTACAGCCCATTTTCCGACACCGGGATTTTTGCTTTATATTTTGGAACTGACAAAGAAAATATTGAAAAGTGTTTACGCCTGACTTTTAAAGAATTTGATTTGCTAAAAAATAAGAAACTCGGTAATATCCAGTTATCCAAAGCAAAAAAACAATTGATTGGCCAGCTTGCCATTGCTTCTGAACACTATGAAAACCTTATGATGAGTATTGGAAAAAGTTACCTGGTTTTTGGAAAAGTCGATACGCTGGAAGAAATTAACCGTCAAATTGAAGCCATTACTGCACAGGATTTAATACTTGTTGCAAATGAAATACTTGACAAAAACAGGCTTTCGACTATTATTTTTAAGTGAAATTTCTTAATGTGCTAATTTATTAATGTGCTAATGTGCCTATGTGCTGATGTGTTGAAGTGCTGATGTGTCAATTTTACAAAAAGTTCAACATAGATTACTTTTTTATTGGTGCATTGGCATATTGAAAAATTGGTATATTTTCAACATAAATAATTTAATATGGGTTTTCAGCAAAGCATAGAACAATATATAGAGATGAATTCATCCCCGGAATTACCTATTCTTGCTAGAATTTACCGGGAAACGAACATAAAGTTCCTCAATCCGAGAATGGTTTCCGGACATATACAAGGAATGTTAATTGCCTTGTTGTGTAAGATGATTAACCCTGAATTGATACTTGAAATAGGAACTTATACTGGTTATTCATCAATTTGTCTTGCCCATGGATTAAAGCCTGGGGGAAAACTTCACACAATAGAGATTAACGATGAAATATCACCGGTTGCCCATGGATATTTTATGGAAGCAGGTTTGGAAAAAATAATTGTCGAACATGTCGGTGATGCACGAAAAATTATTCCTGCTTTAAATATATATTTCGATCTTGTTTTTATCGATGGTGAAAAAAAAGAATATCCAGAATATTATAATATTTGTAAAGATTTTCTGAAACCAGGCGGCCATCTGTTGGCCGACAATGTTTTGTGGAATGAAAAAATTATTGATCCAAATTTTAAGGATGACCCAACTACAAAAGCCATTATTGCTTTTAACAAACTTATTCAGGAAGATAACCAATTAGAAAACCTTATTCTTCCGATACGCGATGGGTTTACGATTGCAAGAAAAAAAGAATACAATAAAAAGTTCATTAATTAAGTCCACTCCGAGAAGTCCATTCTTTTAATTTTCAACGTTTTTTTACCCCTGACCCCTAAAGGGAAAACGTTGAAAATAAAAAGAATGAAAAAGTCCCCTTTAGGTTATTTAGTGATTCTTCAACTTTTCGGAGTAGACTCTTAATTATAAAATTAACATCACATGTTTAACTAATAATGATTTATTTAAACTTATTTGTATATTCAGTGTTTAATCAGCTAAAAGAACTCATAGACAATAAAAATTAAATGGCAACATACTCAATTAAAGATTTAGAACACCTGAGCGGCATAAAAGCACATACTATCAGGATTTGGGAAAAACGGTACAAATTAATAAACCCAAGCCGTACAGCTACCAATATCAGGTATTATAATGACGATAATCTCCGTCAATTACTAAATATTGCCGTACTTTCTAAAAACGGAATAAAAATTTCTAAAATTATTAAACTTTCCGATGCCGAATTAGCTGATAAAGTGCTATTATTTACACAGAATGTGAACCGGCTTGATAGTGTTATTGAAAGCCTTATAATCTCGATGCTTGAACTGGATGAAAATAAATTCGACAGGTATCTTTCGAATTTATTTTCATCCAGTTCAAGCATCGAGATTATAAGGCTTTCAATAACACTATCAAGCCGGGTTCACATTCTGTGTAAATAATCACGCTTTATCAGCTAATTCGGCATCGGAAAGTTTAATAATTTTGAGAATTTTTATTCCGTTTTTAGAAATTAGGCAATATTTAGTAATTGACGGAGATTATCGTCATTATAATACCTGATATTGGTAGCTGTACAGCTGGGTTTATTAATTTGTACCGTTTTTCCCAAATCCTGATAGTATGTGCTTTTATGCCGCTCAGGTGTTCTAAATCTTTAATTGAGTATGTTGCCATTTAATTTTTATTGTCTATGAGTTCTTTTAGCTGATTAAACACTGAATATACAAATAAGTTTAAATAAATCATTATTAGTTAAACATGTGATGTTAATTTTATAATTAAGAGTCTACTCCGAAAAGTTGAAGAATCACTAAATAACCTAAAGGGGACTTTTTCATTCTTTTTATTTTCAACGTTTTCCCTTTAGGGGTCAGGGGTAAAAAAACGTTGAAAATTAAAAGAATGGACTTCTCGGAGTGGACTTAATTAATGAACTTTTTATTGTATTCTTTTTTTCTTGCAATCGTAAACCCATCGCGTATCGGAAGAATAAGGTTTTCTAATTGGTTATCTTCCTGAATAAGTTTGTTAAAAGCAATAATGGCTTTTGTAGTTGGGTCATCCTTAAAATTTGGATCAATAATTTTTTCATTCCACAAAACATTGTCGGCCAACAGATGGCCGCCTGGTTTCAGAAAATCTTTACAAATATTATAATATTCTGGATATTCTTTTTTTTCACCATCGATAAAAACAAGATCGAAATATATATTTAAAGCAGGAATAATTTTTCGTGCATCACCGACATGTTCGACAATTATTTTTTCCAAACCTGCTTCCATAAAATATCCATGGGCAACCGGTGATATTTCATCGTTAATCTCTATTGTGTGAAGTTTTCCCCCAGGCTTTAATCCATGGGCAAGACAAATTGATGAATAACCAGTATAAGTTCCTATTTCAAGTATCAATTCAGGGTTAATCATCTTACACAACAAGGCAATTAACATTCCTTGTATATGTCCGGAAACCATTCTCGGATTGAGGAACTTTATGTTCGTTTCCCGGTAAATTCTAGCAAGAATAGGTAATTCCGGGGATGAATTCATCTCTATATATTGTTCTATGCTTTGCTGAAAACCCATATTAAATTATTTATGTTGAAAATATACCAATTTTTCAATATGCCAATGCACCAATAAAAAAGTAATCTATGTTGAACTTTTTGTAAAATTGACACATCAGCACTTCAACACATCAGCACATAGGCACATTAGCACATTAATAAATTAGCACATTAAGAAATTTCACTTAAAAATAATAGTCGAAAGCCTGTTTTTGTCAAGTATTTCATTTGCAACAAGTATTAAATCCTGTGCAGTAATGGCTTCAATTTGACGGTTAATTTCTTCCAGCGTATCGACTTTTCCAAAAACCAGGTAACTTTTTCCAATACTCATCATAAGGTTTTCATAGTGTTCAGAAGCAATGGCAAGCTGGCCAATCAATTGTTTTTTTGCTTTGGATAACTGGATATTACCGAGTTTCTTATTTTTTAGCAAATCAAATTCTTTAAAAGTCAGGCGTAAACACTTTTCAATATTTTCTTTGTCAGTTCCAAAATATAAAGCAAAAATCCCGGTGTCGGAAAATGGGCTGTAGCTCGATTCAACATTGTACGAACACCCGTGCCGTTCGCGTAATGACATATTTAACCTCGAGTTCATCCCGGGGCCGCCTAAAATATTATTGAGCAAATGAAGCGTAAGTCGCCGATCGTCAGAGAAGCTGAAAGCTGCACAACCGATTATACTATGTGCCTGGAACGTATTTTTGATTTCTTCCCTGGTCGAAGGGTTATAAGGTTCGGTCAATTTCCTGGAACGATCGTTTAGATGTTGGGGCACATGGCTAAAATATTTTGTGAAAATCTTTAAAATTTTTGATTGTTCTAAATCACCAACAATACAAAGAATAGTCTGATCGGTAAAATAATTATCTTTAATAAAATTCAATAAATCTTTTCGTTCAAATTTTTTAAGCGTATCCGGTACACCAAGTATATTGCGGCCCAAAGGGTCATTCGGAAAAACCATTTCTTCGAAATCGTCAAAAATTTGTTCTGATGGATTATCCTTATATGAGTTTATTTCATCAATTATTATTTCTTTTTCTTTCTCAATTTCCTTTTCAGGGAAAATGGAATTGTAAGCAAGATCGCTTATTAATTCAATGGCACGTTCGGTATCTTCTTTCAAAAAAGAAGCATGGATACAGGTTTCTTCTTTTGTGGTATAAGCATTCAGTTCGCCGCCGACATCTTCAAGGCGCGAAATAATATGATACGATTTTCGTTTCGCGGTTCCTTTAAAAATAACATGTTCTACAAAATGGGCCAACCCGTGTTCATTTTCTTTCTCATCGCGCGAACCGGTATTGATAAAAAGGCCGGCATGTGCCACAAATGACGATATTGGCAAGTGGATAAGCCTGATCCCATTTTTTAAAACATGAACGTAGTAATCCATTTTTGTATTTGCATATTCGCAAACTTACTTGAAATTTGATTAATTGTAGCATCTAAAATTTGGTGATGGGTTTAATCGGCTGATAAGATGCTGTGTAAAAAGCCGAAAAAATACAATCAAATGCAAAGGCGCAAAAACGCAAAGTGTCGATTTTATTGTAAATAAAACTTAGCGTCGTGGCGTCTTTGCGTTAAAATTTTACTTTCCAGACAGCCACCTTGCTGAAACAATTAACTATTTTACCCCATAACCTAAAATTTGAGGCAATATGGTCAAATCGTTTCACAAAATTTTAATTAACTTTAGTCATAACTTGCTATATTTGGCTGTGAACAGCAGGTTGTTCTTTTTAGGAAAATAAATTTTGTACAAATAAAAAATTAGTTAGATTTGCACGCAATTTAAAAAAAAGGTGCCATAGCTCAGTTGGTAGAGCAACGGACTGAAAATCCGTGTGTCCGTGGTTCAATTCCACGTGGCACCACAAAATGTCTTTATAATCAATAAGTTACGAAAGTCAAGATCAAAAATAGAGCAAAAAACTAAAAAAGACATTTAAATTAAAATTGTCTTTTTTTGTATTTACTTGAGAAATCAATATTTTTAAATGATTTACACTTTATTTGTGTAAATATTACTTTACACTTTTTAAAGTTACCTCATTAATGTTGCCACTAACAAACAATTGGAAGGTTTCAATTGAACAAGTCAGTTTTTATCGGTTTGACAATAGTTCAAATAAAGGTACATTAATGTAATAATTTCCAGTACCAAGCTTTGCTTTCTTTAGTAACCCATCATCCGATAATTTGTTTAAATAATTCGCAGCAGTTAATCTTGAAACATTTAGGTCATTAACAATAAATTCAATCTTTGTATATGGATGTTTGAATAAATTATTCATAAATCCTGACTATAAAACTTATAATTATTTCGCAATTTATTTTTATAAACCATCATAAGTTCCCGTATTTTAATTATCAAATCAATTGTTTCTCTTGATGTTATCTCAATCCCATTAATCATATACAGAACCCATTCTTCCCAAGAATTTTTTTCTTAAATCTTGAACAATCTATAATAATCAGTTTTATGTTTCATTATATAACTACTTAAATATAATATTGGTAATGTTTGAAGTTTCTCAAGGATCAAATAAAGAATGTTAATTATCCTGCCAGTCCTTCCATTGCCATCATAAAAAGGATGAATGCTTTCAAATTGAAAATGAATAATTGCCATTTTTATTAATGGATCATAATCGCAAAGTTCTGGATCATTAATAAATTTCTCAAGATTAGACATTAAGCGAATTATATCATTAAAATCTTGTGGCGGAGTATAAATTGTATCACCTGTTGCTGCATTTTTTAAAGCGGTTCCTGGAAGTTCGCGAAACCCTGCATTGTTATCTTCCAACACTTCTTTAATTTGCAAAATAACTTTGTTAGTCAACAATCCACTTTTCGAAATCAATTCAAATCCTTTTTTTAAAGCAGAAATATAGTTTTGAACTTCTTTTGCATCTAATGATTTAAAGGAATCTAAGTTTAATTCTGATTTATATAAGTCATCATGGGTCGTTATTATATTCTCAATCGCGAGCTGTCTTTCGCTCTGCAATCCAAGCGTGTTAATTAAAATATTCTGGTTCGGAATAGTTGAAGCAACTCCTTTCAATCAACAAGTGCTGAGTGTGCAGATGGCAAACTTTTTAAAATACGTTTTGTTTCTAAATCCATTGTCAACGGCAATTCTTTTAGTTCCATTTTTCTTCAATACCCATATTGTAAAGATTTTTTTATTATCTATACAAATATAACATATTATGTATAGATTTTTCATTTTTCTTTACATTATCCTACCGATATGTAAAGATTTTTTAAGAATTAATTTAGAGTTTTACTACTTTCAACATCAATTGTTAAAGTTGTTGAAACTAACTTTATGGAATTCATTCAATAGCTTCATTTGGCAAAAGTACTGACTCCCAATTTTTGGGCTCGGGGTTGTCCGGGTAAAGATAAACCATCTATTGCAATGTAGGCACTGTCCAATTTGTCCATCTTGTACTGTCAACGACAAAACCATTATCATTTTCCATGATATTTGTATTAGCGGTACCGCCGCCGACCAGGAATTTCTGGACATAAACGCCCACATCAGCCTGTTGGGTAGAGGGGAAAGCGCAGTGATTATGAGCGGTGGATTCGGAAAACTCCCAATCTAATCGGGTACACCGAGTGCTTGCCAAATCATACGGGCT
>CAVSGB010000336.1:0-23256 GCA_963726845.1 uncultured Bacteroidota bacterium
ACCCGGTTTGTGAATAAACAACCTATTGATGATCTGACTACATTTGGATTGTAAAAATCTGTTTGCTGGTCGCAAACAAATATCGCAAAAACCGAAGCCGCGTCGGCAGTTCGAAGGATTGCTCCCAAATTGCCAGGTTTTTCAACTGACTCGAGTACTATTACAATTGAGTTTTTTTCCGGAAACAAATCTTCTAGCTTCAGATGCTGCATTTTAAAAATTGCAATTAAGCCATCAGACCCTTCACGGTAAGCAATTTTTGAAAATATATCTTTATTTATTTCAAAAATATTCTGACTAATTACTTCCGGTTTTTCAATTTCCTCTCTTGTAATGCCCAGTCCCGGGCACCAGAATAACGAATGAGTTTTATATCCGGCACTTATTGCAAGGCCGATTTCTTTCAACCCTTCCACTAAAAAAAGTTGTTGTTCCTTTCTTTGAGAACCCTTGTGCAACTTTATTATATTTTTAATTTTCGGATTATGGATGCTTGTAATTTGTTCCACAGCAATTTATTTATATTATTTCAATAAAATCCTGGGTTAAAACCTGTAATTGTTTTATACCAATTACCCCGGCCTTAAGGCCGGGGCTAACAAATATGCCGATGATGAGGGCTTTAGCCCAAAACTATACGAGCTATTGGGTTATAACAAATTTATAAAGTTTTACTACAACAAAAACAAATCTGAAAATTTATCTAATTTTCCACCTTCAAATGTCTATGAAAAAAATCGAATTACTTTCTCCTGCTCGTGACCTCGAAACCGGGAAAGCTGCAATAAATTGCGGCGCCGATGCTGTATATATCGGTACTCCCCGGTTTGGTGCGCGTATTGCAGTTGGTAATTCATTGTCCGATATTGAAAAACTTATTCAATACGCCCATAAATATTTCGCGAAAGTTTACATTACTTTAAACACGCTTTTATTTGACGACGAAATTCGACCTTGCTTAGATATAGCAAAGCAGGCCTTTAATTCAGGTGCAGATGCTCTTATTATTCAAGATATGGGTTTAATTGAAGCAGGGCTTCCGCCAATTCCTTTGTTTGCAAGTACGCAAACCCATAACACGAATTGGCAGAAGGTCTTGTTTCTGGAGAAAATCGGGTTTCAACGGGTAATCCTCGCGCGCGAACTGACCATTGAAGAAATCAGGGCGATCAGGCAAAAAACAACTGTTGAACTTGAGAGTTTTATACACGGGGCAATTTGCGTTGGATATAGCGGTCAGTGCTATTTAAGCAATGTACTTGCCGGGAAAAGTGGCAACCGCGGGGAATGTGCCCAGCCATGCAGATGGGATTATTCACTAAAAAATATTGATGGCAATACAATAATTAATAACAAACATTTGCTTTCCCTTAAAGATTTAAACCAGTCGGAAAACATCGAAATCCTTTTAAATGCTGGTGTTACATCTTTCAAAATAGAAGGCCGGCTTAAAGACCTGACTTATATAAAAAACATAACAGGTTGGTATAGGCAAATTTTAGATTCAGTTATCGAAAAGAATCAAGGCAATTATAAACCGGCCAGTTCAGGAAAAACAATTTTAAATTTCATGCCAGATCCTGAAAGAACATTTAACCGTGGATATACCGAATATTTTATCAATGGCCGAAAATCAAATATAGCTTCATTTATATCGCCGAAGTCAATTGGAAAAGCTGTTGGAACAGTCAAATCAGTTTCATCAAACTATCTGATAATAGAAACTTCAGAACCGGTACATAATGGCGATGGATTGTGTTACATTAACGAACACCAGGTTTTAAAAGGGTTCCGTGTAAATAAAGTAATTGGCAATAAAATTATTCCATTCGAAATACCAGAAATTAATATTGGTAATGTTCTATATCGCAACCAGGATCAATTATTCGAAAAGTTGGTCTCCAGGCAGAAATCTTCAAGAAAAATAAAAGTTTTATTTGAAATTAGTGAAACCAAAGACGGAGTTAAACTTTTAGCAAAAGATGAGGACAATATCGAGGCTAAATATGAATTAAAAATAAAAAAAGAAATTGCTTCGCATATTGATAATTTTCCTGAAAATATTAAAAATGGGCTTTCAAAAACAGGAGATTCAATATTTGAAGTTGAAAACATCGGGTTAAATTTTCCCAACCATTTGTTCCTTCCGATTTCTGTTATTAACGAAATCCGGCGGGAAACTTTAAAACAACTTGAAGAGAAAAGAATATTGGCTTGTAAAAGGCCGGAAATATTTCTTAGCAACAATAATTATCCTTATCCGGAACAGAAGTTGGATTATAAAGGCAATGTATTAAATAAATTTGCAGCAATGTTTTATAAGCAACATGGTGTTAATACTATTGAACCAGGCTTTGAACTTTCATCAGAAAGAGAAAACAAAGTACTGATGCGGACAAAATATTGCATTAAATACGAATTGGGCAAATGTTATAAACTATCCGGAGACAATCAGGGTTTAAACAAAAGATTGTTTCTGGTTAATAAAAAAGTCAACCTGAAATTAGATTTTGATTGCAGAAATTGCGAAATGAAAATTAGTTAATATTACAAAATTTACATAAACATAAATGAGTTCGGCTACAAAAGGATATTTGGATATGGAATTGCTGCGTTTTACGACAGCAGGGAGCGTTGACGATGGCAAAAGCACGCTGATAGGACGTTTGTTGTACGATAGCAAAGCAATCTTCTCCGACCAGTTAGAAGCAATTGAAATGGCAAGCAAAAGGCGGGGCGAAACAGGTATCAACCTTGCGTTGCTTACCGACGGCTTACATGCTGAACGCGAACAGGGAATAACAATTGATGTAGCTTACCGGTACTTTGCAACACCCAAACGGAAGTTTATTATTGCCGATACGCCCGGACATATCCAATATACGCGCAACATGGTTACAGGTGCGTCAACTGCGAATGTTGCCATTATCCTTATCGATGCCAGGAACGGCGTGGCCGAGCAAACTATTCGCCATGCATATATCGCTGCATTGCTTCAGATCCCACATCTTATCGTTTGTATAAATAAAATGGACCTGATTAGTTATAACGAAGAAATATTTGAACAAATAAAGGTTAAATTCGAAGGTGTAACAGCAAGGTTGAATGTCCTGGATGTAAGTTTCGTGCCTATCAGCGCTTTAAAGGGCGACAATGTAGTTGACCGGTCCAAAGAAATGACCTGGTACCAGGGGCCAACATTGATGTTCCTTCTCGAAAGTATCCATATAGCAAGCGATCAAAACCTTATCGATCCTCGGTTCCCCGTTCAATATATCATCAGGCCTTTTAAAGAAGAGTTTCACGATTATCGTGGTTATGCAGGCCGTATTGCCGGCGGTATATTTAACCAGGGTGATAAAATTGTCGTTTTGCCTTCCGGTTTGACGTCATCTATTAAATCGATAGATACTTTCAATGAAACGTTAGAAGAAGCATTTTCCCCACAGTCGGTCACAATCCAGCTTGAAGATGATATCGATGTTTCCCGCGGCGATATGATTGTAAAACCAGAGAATATGCCGCAAGTTAGCCAGGATATAGAACTAATGCTTTGCTGGCTGAATGAAAGACCGCTTGTTGCAGGCAGTAAATATATAATCAGGCATACCACAAACGAGGTAAGGTGCCTGGTCAAAGAAATTGTCTTTAAAGAAAACCTCAGTTCGCTCGAAGAAGATTATTCTGATAAAGTCATTAAAATGAACGACATTGCCCGGGTAAAATTGCGAACTACCAAACCGTTGATTTTTGACTCTTATAGAAAAAACCGTATAACCGGAAGTTTGGTATTAATTGACGAAGGTACAAACGAAACAGTAGGTGCCGGGATGATTATTTGATTTGCTGATGTGGCAATATGCTATTGTGCTGATGTGCTGATGTGCTGATGTGCTGATGTGCTGATGTGCTGATGTGCTGATGTGCTGATGCGCTAATGTGCTAATGTGCTAATGTGCTGATGTGCTGATTTGCAAATATGCTAATTTGTTGATGTGCCAATCTTTAGTCAGCGGAAATTTTAGAGCCAGACCTTTTAGGACAAGACATTTAAAATGCAAAAAGGTTTAAAATAATTTTAAAAATCTGTTACGAAATAACATGATAATATTTTCAGTTTTATCAGCTTCTGAAAATCTGTGCCGTCAGCGTCCTAATCTTTATTGGAAAACGGATAACTCAGATGCTTTGCATCGCTGATAAACACGAATTTTAATAAATATTGATTATGTTATTTTTTAAAAAATACTTAGCAGATTTTAAGTAATTTTAAATCAAACAGTTCATGACAGGATAGCAGAAACAACTGTTATTAAAGTTAAAAAAATCAGGAAAACTTAAATTAAAACAATCGGGGTTTCTTTTTGCCAGAAAAACAGACTGTGCCCCAACCCCGCAACCTGCTTCAAGTATATTGGAGTATGGTTCATAACAGGTGCCTTCGTTCAATACTTTTTCTAAAATTCCGGATTGTTCCAAAAGCCGTTGGCTTTCATGCTCGGAATAACTGTGTATGTATTGGAGGATAGAAATTATTTGTAATTTTCAATTAAGCTATTCATGGCCAGAAATTTCTAAATTATCTATTTCGACAAAAGAACAATCAATAAATAATTTTAGGATTTCATCAAGATTTGATACAAATATTTTTAATAGATCCTTATTTTTTATATTTCAGGTTGTTACCAAAAGCAGTTTTTCCGGAATGCCTTTTACATAATAAGAGTCTAAAAAGTCAGAATCTTTTGTAATTATTATTCTGCCTTCATTTAATGAAATGTCCCGGATTTCATCATCAGTTGTTAGTTCTTTATTGGGCAAATCATCTGTGTGAATAGCATCAAACCCTTTATTCTGAAGGAGTTTTGATAAAGAAACGGGTAGTTGTGCATCAACAATAAATTTCACTAGTGAATAATATTATTAAGTTTTGAATAATCCTATTGCTCCTATGGAACACCCATATAAGGTTCATCTTATTTTTTGATGGATACTTCATGGGTGTTTCATGCAACAATTTTATGAATAGATTTAACTTTTGTTAAACGTGAGGCAAAAGACAAACAGGCTTTAATATCATCTTCTTCAATTGCAGGATAATCATAAATTATATCAGAGAAAGTCATACCTGAAGAAAGTAAATCTAAAATGAGTTCAACCGGATAACGCATATTTCTAATAGTTGGTTTTCCATGACATATCTGTGGGTTAATTGTTATTCTGGTAATTAAACTTTCCATAGCTTTATTATTTATACAAATGTATTACATTTTCAGTGTTTTAAATAGTACATATATATTAATCAACCTATCAATTGACCAAATCCCTCAACATAAATTATAAAATATTATTATAAAAATAAAATTTTAGAATGTTCCAAAAGCCGTTGGCTTTCTCGTTCGGAATAACCATGTATGTATTGGGGCATAATTAAATTGGCATTTATTTAATCACAAAAATTCTTTAGAAAATCAGGGCAAACATCATAAGAATTTGGCCAATAAATACCTCTTCCATTCTCATAAATTTTAACCTGCTTAAAGTAATTAGGATCAGACAATGGCTGGGTAAATTTATCATTCCCGATAAAAGGCTTAAAATCTACTATTTTTTCAACATTATCGCTAAAGAACAAATGAATTTTAAACCCATCCTCAACCAGTAACTTATTTATCCGTGTTAACATAATCTATTATTCTAATGGTTCAATATTTGATAAATTATCCGGAACTTTTGCTTTCTCCCAATTTGATAGCAATTCACTACGATGCTCTAAGGCCCACTCTATGACAAGGATTTTTGCCCTCTTTGGTAAATCACCTTCTATTGTCTGAAGCGAATTAATATCGAACAATGCCTCGAAACCCTGATATTCAGCATGAAAATGAGGCGGATTATGGTCTTTGAAAAACATTTTGATAATAATCCCATAAAATCTTGAAATCTCCGGCATTTTTATTTCAAAATTACATCAATTAATCATTGAAAAGATGCTACTTAAAAAAATAAACCGACTAAGAAACTGTTTTGGAATTAAATAAAAACAATTCAATTCATTGATTATTAAATTTTTATTTGATAATCATTTGACCTCCCAACACTATTCGCTGCGCTCATGAAAACGCTTCGCTTAGTTCCTTAAAAAGGAGGGCTAACTGTCGAACCCTGAGCGCAGTCGAAGGGTGCGCTGTTATAGCCCCTTTTTAAGGGGTTGGGGTTAATTCATAAACAAATTAAATATAAATTCCAAAACAGCCTCTAAAAAAATATAATAATTTCCAGGTAAAATTAACGCTTTCCGTCTACTTTTATTTTACATGAAAACAAAAAAAGCCGCACGGGGCAGCTTTTTTTATATCAAGACATAAAATTAAATATTTATTGAGCACAACCTTTAGGTAAATTTAATGTTTGGGTAATTGTATTTACCGGCGAAGTGCCACATGAATTTACCTCTTGTAGAGAAACTGTAGTTGTAATTGGAGGATATATAGGACGATAAGTATTAGTGCCACTACTACTTGATCCATCTTCACTCCAGTTATAAGTAACTCCAGTAATTATAGGAGTAGAGGCATAATAAACACAACCATTACCACCCACGGAGAAATAAAAAGTAGGAGCAGCTGGCTTTCCAACTGCAACAGTTTTTGTTATTGACGAACTACAAGCTGCAGAAATTAAATTAACTGTTATTGTACCTGTTCCTGACCCATTTTGTATAACATCTAAAGTGGTTAAACTACCATATACTGATTTTAGATTTGAATTATTAGACCATGAAGAACTAAACCCGGACGGTAAACTTGCAATACTATATACTGTACCATTTCCACCGCACACAGCATTTGGGCCTGTGATTGAATTTACAGATGTGCAAATAATATTTACTTGGAGTGAAACACTAAAATATTTATTATATGCCCCCCCCATCACTTGGATATGGACTATAGTATACATCAAAAGTGATAATTGCACTTTCATTAACTACAACAGGAAATGTTTTGATAAAAAAATAAACATCAAAATTCATCGGATCACTTTCATAATATGTTGCAATTGATTGACTCATAGGTTCAAAAAGTACAACAGGAGTTGTAAGGGCTAATGAACCATTATTTACCATTATATTCTCTATACGGTAAATATATTCACTCGGCATGCTATAAGTAACAGAATTTAAGCCTTCTCCAAATGGATTTTGACCATTATTTGCATTTGCATCTGCAACTGTTATAGAATAAGTAGAATAGTAAATAGGATAAGTGGTTTGACTGAAACCTAAACAAGAAAATGACATTAAAAATAACGCCAATAATGGAATCCTAATAACTTTCATTATTAAACTTAATAAAAAATAAAATTGAGTTTTCATTTGATTTAACATTTATTTTATAAGCCTACTCTTTTAGCTTTTCGGCTTACGCTTTATTTACATTTATAGGTTTATCTGGTAAAAAATCTTTTGGGCTGCACTCGAATATTTCTGCAAGTTTGTTTAAATGTGCCAGGTTATATTTAGCAGGGTTTTTATAGCTTCAACTTTTCCTATAAAACCACTCGAAACGCCTAATTTAATTGCCAAAACTTCCTGGGTCATTTTATTCTCAAATCGATATTTTCTAATTTTTTCAATAACGAATAAATCCAAATCTGTCTTCATATTTATTTTATTATGCAAGTTCTGAGTTTAAAACCAATATATTACCTACTTATAAGTAAGAACTATTAAAATATAGGGGGGGTATGTTAAAAAATGTGAAAATCAGGAAATGATATGTAACTAATTAAGATAATGCATATTTACTTTCACAATAGCAAAGAGTTTCCAAACAAAAAAAAGCTGACTTTTAGCCAGCTTTTTAATTGCATAACTTTTTATTTTTTACTGCTTACATCCCACCAAACATGATCAGTTATTTTTACTCCGGCAGGCATATTAGCCCCATTTTGAAGTCTTTCGGAAACAGGATATGGATACCTTCTCGGAATAACATTGTTTGTAACATTATCTGCTGACGGTTGCAAAGCAGGAATGCCAGTTCTTCTCCAATCAGTAAATACTTCCAGTTGCATGAATAATCCTAAATATTTTTGAGTCATAATCTTATTCATTGTAATGGAAGCTGCAGTTTCATTAGCATGAGTTTTTTGCCAAATTGTATCTTTAACACCATTTTTAACTAACGATGCAATAACAGCAGTATTATATGCAGTTGCAGCAGCTGCCAAATTACCTAATTGGAAATTAGCTTCAGCCTCAATAAACTTTGTTTCAACAAATGATATCATTGTTACTTTTGAATCGGGGGCTTTAAAAGCATCCCCAATGGGAGAAGCATTCAAGTTCAATTCACCAGGTTTGGAACCATAATAATTCCTATGAAGGTTACCGACTGCAAACAATGTATCTTGTACATAAGCTGTATCTGCAAAAAATGTAAGCCTGGGATCGTTGGCATTTATTAAACTGTCAACAAGCAGTGCTCCCAAAGCAATATACTGCGGCCTTTGCTGATCGAACTGATAAACAGGTGAATTGTTGCTTGCATTTTGCCCAAAAGCAAAATCTAAATCACCACTATTGCTGCTTATTGCACCTTTTGACAATGCAGTTAAAGCATCTTTATAAGCCTGACTGCCGTTAACTTTTGACAAGTGTAATGCATACCTGGCCAGAAGCGAATTTGCCGTTGCTATCCATTCCGCATTATTACCACCATAAATTAATTCGCTTGATGAACTTGGTGCAAAAACGCTAGAAGCAGCATTTAAATTAATTATACCACTGTCAAGTAAATTGGTGATAGATTGATAAATCTGTTGTTGAGTATCGTATTTTGGCTTAAGATTTGCATTACCCTGCAATGCTTGTGAATAAGGAATATCCCCAAACAAGTCGGTAGTAATACCAAGTGTATATGCCGTTAATATCTGGCCTACACCAACATAATATGGGGAATTCAATACTTTAGCTTTACTCATCATAGTTTTAAGGTTAATCAAAGTATTAGTATAAATACCAAACTTCCACATATTGTCGGCATCCGACTCTGAATAGATATAATGCTCCTCATCCTGACTTTGGTTTGATATACCAGCTAATTGTTGTGTCCAAATTGAGGCAGGCCGAACCATATCACCACCTAAATTATAAGCTAAATCAGCTTCTGCTGAGGGCAACAATAAATCAATGGTAACATCACTGGGATTGCTTGGATCAGTGTTTATTCCTGTGTCAATCCACTTTTTACAGGAACCGGCTACAAAGATTGCTGTAACGAGCAACCATATAATATATTTATTTTTCATATTTCAATAATTTAAATTAAGTATTAGAATAAAAATTTAAGGCCAAAAGTATATCCTTTTGTTCCCGGCATATTAAAATAATCTAAGCCCTGGGATGTAGTGGCTCCTGTTAAACTTGTTTCAGGATCTACACCTGTGTAAGGTGTTTTAAGAAATAAATTCTTTCCTGTAACAAAAACAGAAATTGATTTCAAAACCTTCATATTTGAAATCATTTTGGAATCAAGTGTATATGATAATGTAATATCTCTAAGCCTTACCCAATCAGTTTTTTCAACAAACAAAGATTGTGCAGAACCTGCACCGCCACCAGTAGTAGAATACCATGTTTGGTTTTTAACTGCTGAAATATCATTTACTGCACCGGTTGAAACCAAATTTCCATTGGTATCAAGATGCCCCTGTACTCCGCTAAATACAGTGCTGGTTCCCCTGTCTTGCGTATCCTCATGAGTTCCAAAACCATACATTCTTCCTTTGGTTCCATTCCACATCAAGCCACCGTTTTTGACTTCTAATAAAAATGAAAAATTCAGTCCTTTATATGTAAGTGAATTGGAAAAGCTTCCAATCCAGTTAGGCAAATAGCTTCCTAAGGGAACCTGTGTATTGGAAAGAATAGGATAACCATACATAGGGTCTGTCTTATCATCATTAATAACAGTCCGGCCTTTTGAATCTTTCAAAAGAGAATTAGCAAAAATTTCACCAAAAGGCTGGTTCTTGACTGCTTCAATAGTTATGCCTGTAAACCCGTTTAAAGAAACATTATCGACTCCATCGGCTAAAGCAAGAACCTTATTATTGTTTTTGGAAAAGTTGATTGTAAAGTTCCAATTAAGGTTTTTCGTTTGAACAGGTATAAAATTGGCACTTATTTCAACACCTTTATTTTCCATCTTACCAGCATTCATATAACTCTGAACATAGCCTGAAGAACCGGCAACCGGAACATATAATAACAAATCGCTAGTTTGGTTATCATAATAAGATAAATTCAAGTTTATTTTCTTTAAGAAATTTAATTCTGCCCCGACTTCAAAAGAATTTGTGAATTCTGGTTTTAAATTTGCATTTCCAAGTGTCCCATTTGAAATGAATGAATTAACACCTGAAGTATTTGCATTTGAAAAAGGAAACGAAATACCATTGGCCATCCATCATTGAATGTACTTAATGTATAATAGTTCTTAGTATTATATGCTTGTGCATCATTTGCTGTTTGGGCATAAGATGCGCGTATCTTACCAAATGTCAACACATCATTTTTAACCCCATCCAATTCAGTAAAAATAAAACCACCACTGACTGATGGAAAAAAGAACGAGTTATTTTGTGTTGGCAAAGTAGTTGACCATTCATTTCGTCCTGTCAGATCAAGAAAAACCATATCTTTATATGAAAAGCCTAAATCAGCATATAATGCGGCTGTTCGTTTATTATAATCTTGATTTTCTCGTGTAATTTGTGAAGAAGTATTGCTGATTTGATAGTAATTGGGAATGTTAATCCCATCGCCTTCCATATATAGTTGTTCTTGTTTCTTTTGGTACATATTCTGCCCTAAAAGGATGTTGGTTTTAAAATCGTTCGTTAAATCCTTTTTAATATTTAATGTTAAGTCAGAATTTAAAATACTATTGAAGTGTGTATCATTAGAAACCGATCCCAGCGGTGGGTCTCCACCACCTTGTGAATTAATAGCATAATAACCAAACCGCCTGTCAAAATAAATATCGTTTCCAAACCGGTAATTAAGTACCATCCAATCTAAAATTGAATATGACAAACTGTAACTTCCAATTATTCGGTCAACACTGGTATTGAACTTATTTTGTGTAACTGTCCAATAAGGGTTATCATACGCTGAAATGTAATTTCTTGGCGTTCCATCCGGAAACATATATGCAGCAGAATGATCTGCAGCATGACTGAAACCATTGGCAAGGTCAAAAGAAACCGGGCACCTTAACAAACTCAGCATAACACCTGAAAGGTTGGAGCCTTGCTGGACAGCGTTGCCGCCATCGTTAATATACATTACGCTTCCAGAAGCTTTAAGCCTCTTTGTTAATTTTGTCTCTCCGGCTATTTTAACTGTGTTTTTATTAAATGTATTGTCAGGAACAACACCTGTGCTTGTCAGATTAGAATATGAAACAATAAAATTTCCTTTATCATTGCCTCCAGAGAAACTGACGTTATTCGTATAACTTACACCATTCTGAAAGAAATTATTTAAATTATTATACGCTTGAGCCTTTTTACCATTTGGCATCTGGCTTACACCAACTAATTGGCCATTTTTATCCCAGGCATAATTTGAACCATCATAGCGCATGGTATCTAATTTAGGCCCCAGGATTTATTTGTTCCTCCATTATCCTGGGCCAATCCAAATTCCTTTACTTCCTTGTGCAAATTCATTCTGCATTTTCGGTAATTGGCTTACCTGGTTCTATTTCAACAATTGTATTAAATGAAACATTGAAAGAATTTTCTTTTGCAGATGAACCTTTCTTGGTAGTTATCATTATGACACCATTAGCAGCCTGAAGCCCATAAAGTGCTGTAGCGGCACCTCCTTTAAGCACAGATACTGATTCAATATCATCGGGGTTTAAATCGGATGCCTTATTGGAATATGCAACACCTTCGACTAAGTTGTTTTGTCCGTTATCCGGGTTACCAGAATAATTCATAGAGTTATCTATTGGAACTCCATCTACTACAAATAAAGGTTGTGTTTCACCCGTAATAGAATTTATACCACGAATATTAATAAATGATGATCCTCCAACAACTCCTGTAGAATTTGTCACTTGCACACCGGCAACTTTACCGGCTAAAGAATTGACAATGTTTGGCTGTCGGGCATCTGAAATTTCATTTCCACCAACATCCTGAACCGAATAACCTAAGGCTTTCTTTTCCCTTGAAATACCTAAAGCGGTGATAACTACTTCTTGCAATCCAGTAATATCTGGTTGCAAAGCAACATTAAGCGTAGTTTGTCCCTCAATTTGTACTTCTTGAGTTTTCATGCCAACAAAACTTACCCACAACGTTGTAGAACCTTTAGGAACACTAAGCTGAAAGTTACCTTCTGCATCCGTAATGGTAGCAACATTTGTACCCTTTACTACAACCGAAGCGCCCGGAAGGGCGCTGCCATCCTCAAATGAGGTGACTTTACCTTTGATCTGCGTCCCTTGTGCATTTAGTACCTGCGAGCACACAATCAGTAGGAATGTCATTAGAATCGTAAATCTTCTCATAAATAAATGTTTTAGGTTTATAATTGGTATTCGAATAGAAGCTGCTTTGAACAAATATAACTAATTTATCATACAATGTCAAACGTCATATTTTTAATGTCCTTTAGATGAATTGAATATTTTCAGCATTGATCCTACAATTTTATTCAATAATAGCCCTGAATAACCTTAAAATTAAGTATTTCGCAAAAAGACATCCTTAAATCGTTTATAATTTAGAGGGTCATAATAAAAGTTAAAATATGTTATATAACATGTATTTCAAACAATAATTTTAGTCAAAGGAGATCATGCGTTGGTCAAAGAAAATATAAAATTGGTCATTCACGGTTAGGGACAAAGGATGGGATGTTTGATGTTAGATGTTCGTTGTTTGGTGTTTGATGTTCGATACTTGATATTTGATACTTGATACTGGAGTCCGAAGTCTGGAGACTGAAGACCAGAGACTGGAGTCTGGATGCTGGAGTCCGGAGATTGGATACTGGATGCTATATGAAGAAGACTGGAGATCGGAGATTGGAGACATGAGACTGGAGATTGGAGTCTGGAGACAGAAGGCAGGATAAAGAGTCTGGAAAATGGATGCTGAAATGAGAAAGGAGGATGAATGAAAATTATTGAAAGGAACTAAGCCTGCTTTACTCATTATTCATTACTCATTAATCATTACACATTAAAAAACCTATCTGTCAATCACACCTGATCCAATTAGTTCATCTTCAGTGTACCATGCTGCAAACTGGCCTGGAGTTATGCCACGTTGTTTTTTGTCAAAATGGATAATCAACCCGTTTTCAAGTTTGTGCATTGTTGCGGTTTGAAGTGGCTGACGATAACGGATACGGACTTTGAAACGTTCTGTATCGCCCGGGCGAGCGCGTAAATTGGGCCGAACCCAATGTGTTTCATTTTCACGAATATATAAAGCTTGTCTGTAAAGCCCGGAATGGTCTTCGCCCTGGCCAACATAAACAATATTTTGTTCAATATCGGTAGCAATAACAAAAAGCGGCCTTTCTTTTCCACCAACTTTTAAGCCTTTACGCTGGCCTATTGTAAAAAAGTGTGCCCCGCGATGTTTGCCAACACATGTTCCTTTTGAAGGGCTATAGACAAATGGTTCGCAGAGGGATAAGAAATCTTCCGAAGGTTTATCAGGCTTTTTTGAATTGTAATTTTCTGCATTTAAAGGAATTTCGAAAATATCCCCTTCCTTAGCAATAAGTTTTTGCTGAAGGAAAACAGGCAGGTTTACTTTTCCGACAAAACAAATACCTTGCGAATCTTTTCGCTGTGCAGTAGCCAAACCAATAGAATCGGCTATTCTTCTGACTTCAGGTTTTAACAATCCGCCAATTGGAAAAAGGGCTGTCGAAAGTTGCTTCTGTGTCAGCTGGCAGAGAAAATAACTTTGGTTTTTGTTCCCGTCAAGCCCTGCCAGAAGCCTATATTTTTCACCAATATCTGTTTTTATTATTTCCTTACGCGCATAATGGCCGGTTGCAACGAATTCAGCCATATAAGCGTGCAGATTCAACAAACAGGTCAAATTTTATTTCACGGTTGCAAAGCACATCAGGATTTGGGGTACGGCCTTTTTCATATTCAGAGAACATATAATCCACGACACGTTTTTTGTATTGTTCGCTCAGGTCAACCGTATGAAATGGGATTTCGAGTTTTCGGGCAACAAGTTCGACAAAAGTTAAATCGTCTTTCCAGAAACAATCGCCATAAAGCGTCCCGGTAGTATCGTGCCAGTTAATCATAAAAAGACCTGTAACATCGTAACCTTCCTGTTTTAAAAGATAAGCTGCAACGCTTGAATCGACGCCACCTGAAATTCCCACTACAACCTTAGTTCGCATTAAAAAAGATTTGCATCACTATATATACTGCAGAAAGTGCAATTAAAATAACAATAGATATCCAACCTATTAAATTATTAACTGGCTTATTCACATAATTTCCCATGATTTTTTTGTTGTTTACCAAGAGTATCATACAAATAAGGACAACCGGCAGCAACATGCCATTTAATACTTGCGACCATATTGATATTGCAATTAAAGGTGCGTTTGGAAGAAGGATTATTCCTGCTGAAATTACCAGTATCGCGCAATAATAAAACATACAATTAGCCGTTTTTCGCATTTTTTATCTATGCCGGCTTCAAAACCAAATGCTTCGCAAACATAAAAAGATGTTGCAAGAGGTAAAATTGCGGCTGAAAAAACAGAAGCAATAAACAAACCAAATGCGAAAACCTGTCCGGCGATTGCTCCTGCCAACGGTTTTAAGGCGATTGCCGCATCTTTGGCTTCATTAATCTCAATATGGTTTATATGCAAGCTGGAAGCAGAGGCGAGAATTATTAAAAATGCTACTACAACTGTTGCAATGCACCCAATTACAATATCGACCAACGAATATTTATAATCTCTCATTTTAAGGCCTTTCTCGATTACAGAAGATTGCATGTAGAATTGCATCCACTGGGGCTACAGTATACCAATAATGGCGATTACCATAGCAAGGCTTTCTGGATTGATCTCCATTTTCGGATGAACGATTGAAGAGCCTATTTCATGCCAATGTGGTTTCCCATGAGTGCAGAAACAATATACATAAGCAATGCAACGCTAAAAATCAAAAATATCCTTTCCGCAATTTTATAATTTCCCTTTACGACCATTATCCAAACTATAAAACCAACTATAGGCACAGAAATATATTTGCTTACCCCAAAAATTTCTATACTCCCGGCAACTCCGGCAAATTCAGCTTGTAGTATTTCCAATGTCGGCAATGAGCAAACCGATAAAAATGAAAAAAGTAATTTTGATACCGGCTTTTCACGATTACTGGTTGTTATCCAGGAAATGAATGCCCGTATGGGAATTGTTACCGGCAAAGGGTTGGCCGACCTGATTCGTGAAAATGCCGGTGTCAAAATTACTTTTTTCATTTTTATCGGTTTGCTCATTGCCGACATTGGAAATACTACAACTGAATTTGCCGGAGTTGCCGGGAGTATAGAAATTTTTGGGGTAAGCAAATATATTTCTGTGCCTATAGTTGGTTTTATAGTTTGGATAATGGTCGTAAAGGGAAATTATAAAATTGCGGAAAGGATATTTTTGATTTTTAGCGTTGCATTGCTTATGTATATTGTTTCTGCACTCATGGGAAAGCCGCATTGGCATGAAATAGGCTCTTCAATCGTTCATCCGAAAATGGAGATCAATCCAGAAAGCCTTGCTATGGTAATCGCAATTATTGGTACTACTGTAGCCCCATGGATGCAATTCTACATGCAATCTTCTGTAATCGAGAAAGGCCTTAAAATGAGAGATTATAAATATTCGTTGGTCGATATTGTAATTGGGTGCATTGCAACAGTTGTAGTAGCATTTTTCATAATTGTCGCCTGTGCTTCCACCTTGCATATAAACCATATTCAGATTAATGAAGCCAAAGATGCAGCAATGGCCTTAAAACCGTTGGCAGGAGCAATCGCCGGACAGGTTTTCGCATTTGGTTTGTTTATTGCTTCTGTTTTTTCAGCCACAATTTTACCTCTTGCAACATCTTTTTATGTTTGCGAAGCATTTGGTTTTGAAGCCGGCATAGATAAAAAATGGGAAGAAGCGCCTGAATTCTATGTTTTATATACCGCGATACTGGTAATTTCAGCAGGAATAATCCTTCTTCCAAACGCACCTTTAATTGCAATATCAATATGGTCGCAAGTATTAAATGGCATGTTGCTGCCGGTTGTCCTTATTTGTATGATACTCTTGGTAAACAACAAAAAAATCATGGGAAATTATGTGAATAAGCCAGTTAATAATTTAATAGGTTGGATATCTATTGTTATTTTAATTGCACTTTCTGCAGTATATATAGTGATGCAAATCTTTTTTAATGCGAACTAAGGTTGTAGTGGGAATTTCAGGTGGCGTCGATTCAAGCGTTGCAGCTTATCTTTTAAAACAGGAAGGTTACGATGTTACAGGTTTTTTTATGATTAACTGGCACGATACTACCGGGACGCTTTATGGCGATTGTTCCTGGAAAGACGATTTAACTTTTGTCGAACTTGTTGCCCGAAAACTCGAAATCCCATTTCATACGGTTGACCTGAGCGAACAATACAAAAAACGTGTCGTGGATTATATGTTCTCTGAATATGAAAAAGGCCGTACCCCAAATCCTGATGTGCTTTGCAACCGTGAAATAAAATTTGACCTGTTTGTTGAATCTGCACGCTTATATGGCGCTGAATTCGTTGCAACCGGCCATTATGCGCGTAAGGAAATAATAAAAACAGATATTGGTGAAAAATATAGGCTTCTGGCAGGGCTTGACGGGAACAAAGACCAAAGTTATTTTCTCTGCCAGCTGACACAGAAGCAACTTTCGACAGCCCTTTTTCCAATTGGCGGATTGTTAAAACCTGAAGTCAGAAGAATAGCCGATTCTATTGGTTTGGCTACTGCACAGCGAAAAGATTCGCAAGGTATTTGTTTTGTCGGAAAAGTAAACCTGCCTGTTTTCCTTCAGCAAAAACTTATTGCTAAGGAAGGGGATATTTTCGAAATTCCTTTAAATGCAGAAAATTACAATTCAAAAAAGCCTGATAAACCTTCGGAAGATTTCTTATCCCTCTGCGAACCATTTGTCTATAGCCCTTCAAAAGGAACATGTGTTGGCAAACATCGCGGGGCACACTTTTTTACAATAGGCCAGCGTAAAGGCTTAAAAGTTGGTGGAAAAGAAAGGCCGCTTTTTGTTATTGCTACCGATATTGAACAAAATATTGTTTATGTTGGCCAGGGCGAAGACCATCCCGGGCTTTACAGACAAGCTTTATATATTCGTGAAAATGAAACACATTGGGTTCGGCCGATTTAGCGCTCGGACCGGGCGATACAGAACGTTTCAAAGTCCGTATCCGTTATCGTCAGCCACTTCAAACCGCAACAATGCACAAACTTGAAAACGGGTTGATTATCCATTTTGACAAAAAACAACGTGGCATAACTCCAGGCCAGTTTGCAGCATGGTACACTGAAGATGAACTAATTGGATCAGGTGTGATTGACAGATAGGTTTTTTAATGTGTAATGATTAATGAGTAATGAATAATGAGTAAAGCAGGCTTAGTTCCTTTCAATAATTTTCATTCATCCTCCTTTCTCATTTCAGCATCCATTTTCCAGACTCTTGTATCCTGCCTTCTGTCTCCAGACTCCAATCTCCAGTCTCATGTCTCCAATCTCCGATCTCCAGTCTTCTTCATATAGCATCCAGTATCCAATCTCCGGACTCCAGCATCCAGACTCCAGTCTCTGGTCTTCAGTCTCCAGACTTCGGACTCCAGTATCAAGTATCAAATATCAAGTATCGAACATCAAACACCAAACAACGAACATCTAACATCAAACATCCCATCCTTTGTCCCTAACCGTGAATGACCAATTTTATATTTTCTTTGACCAACGCATTATCTCCTTTGACTAAAATTATTGTTTGAAATACATGTTATATAACATATTTTAACTTTTATTATGACCCTCTAAATTATAAACGATTTAAGGATGTCTTTTTGCGAAATACTTAATTTTAAGGTTATTCAGGGCTATTATTGAATAAAATTGTAGGATCAATGCTGAAAATATTCAATTCATCTAAAGGACATTAAAAATATGACGTTTGACATTGTATGATAAATTAGTTATATTTGTTCAAAGCAGCTTCTATTCGAATACCAATTATAAACCTAAAACATTTATTTATGAGAAGATTTACGATTCTAATGACATTCCTACTGATTGTGTGCTCGCAGGTACTAAATGCACAAGGGACGCAGATCAAAGGTAAAGTCACCTCATTTGAGGATGGCAGCGCCCTTCCGGGCGCTTCGGTTGTAGTAAAGGGTACAAATGTTGCTACCATTACGGATGCAGAAGGTAACTTTCAGCTTAGTGTTCCTAAAGGTTCTACAACGTTGTGGGTAAGTTTTGTTGGCATGAAAACTCAAGAAGTACAAATTGAGGGACAAACTACGCTTAATGTTGCTTTGCAACCAGATATTACTGGATTGCAAGAAGTAGTTATCACCGCTTTAGGTATTTCAAGGGAAAAGAAAGCCTTAGGTTATTCGGTTCAGGATGTTGGTGGAAATGAAATTTCAGATGCCCGACAGCCAAACATTGTCAATTCTTTAGCCGGTAAAGTTGCCGGTGTGCAAGTGACAAATTCTTACAGGAGTTGTTGGAGGATCATCATTTATTAATATTCGTGGTATAAATTCTATTACGGGTGAAACACAACCTTTATTTGTAGTAGATGGAGTTCCAATAGATAACTCTATGAATTATTCTGGTAACCCGGATAACGGACAAAACAACTTAGTCGAAGGTGTTGCATATTCCAATACTGGCCTCCCATTTAAACCCCGATGATATTGAATCAGTATCTGTGCTTAAAGGAGGTGCCGCTACAGCACTTTATGGGCTTCAGGCTGCTAATGGTGTCATAATGATAACTACCAAGAAAGGTTCATCTGCAAAAGAAAATTCTTTCAATGTTTCATTTAATACAATTGTTGAAATAGACCAGGTAAGCCAATTACCGAAAATGCAGAATGAATTTGCACAAGGAAGTAAAGGAATTTGGATTGGCCCGGATAATGGAGGAACAAATAAATCCTGGTGCCTAAATCAGATACCATGCGCTATGATGGTTCAAATTATGCCTGGGATAAAAATGGCCAATTAGTTGGTGTAAGCCAGATGCCAAATGGTAAAAAGGCTCAAGCGTATAATAATTTAAATAATTTCTTTCAGAATGGTGTAAGTTATACGAATAACGTCAGTTTCTCTGGAGGCAATGATAAAGGAAATTTTATTGTTTCATATTCTAATCTGACAAGCACAGGTGTTGTTCCTGACAATACATTTAATAAAAACACAGTTAAAATAGCCGGAGAGACAAAATTAACAAAGAGGCTTAAAGCTTCTGGAAGCGTAATGTATATTAACGATGGCGGCAACGCTGTCCAGCAAGGCTCCAACCTTTCAGGTGTTATGCTGAGTTTGTTAAGGTGCCCGGTTTCTTTTGACCTTGCCAATGGTTTCAGTCATGCTGCAGATCATTCTGCTGCATATATGTTTCCGGATGGAACGCCAAGAAATTACATTTCAGCGTATGATAACCCTTATTGGACAGTTACACAAAATAAGTTCAATACCAGTGTTGACCGAATAATTGGAAGTTACAGTTTGTCATATTCAATTTTAGATTGGATGGTACTTAATTACCGGTTTGGAAACGATATTTATTTTGACAGGCGGTTTGGTTATTATGCTATTAATTCACAAGGTGGTGGAGACCCACCGCTCGGGATCGGTTTCTAATGATACACACTTCAATAGTATTTTAAATTCTGACTTAACATTAAATATTAAAAAGGATTTAACGAACGATTTTAAAACCAACATCCTTTTAGGGCAGAATATGTACCAAAAGAAACAAGAACAACTATATATGGAAGGCGATGGGATTAACATTCCCAATTACTATCAAATCAGCAATACTTCTTCACAAATTACACGAGAAAATCAAGATTATAATAAACGAACAGCCGCATTATATGCTGATTTAGGCTTTTCATATAAAGATATGGTTTTTCTTGATCTGACAGGACGAAATGAATGGTCAACTACTTTGCCAACACAAAATAACTCGTTCTTTTTTCCATCAGTCAGTGGTGGTTTTATTTTTACTGAATTGGATGGGGTTAAAAATGATGTGTTGACATTTGGTAAGATACGCGCATCTTATGCCCAAACAGCAAATGATGCACAAGCATATAATACTAAGAACTATTATACATTAAGTACATTCAATGATGGATCGAACCAATGGTATTTCGTTTCCTTTTTCAAATGCAAATACTTCAGGTGTTAATTCATTCATTTCAAATGGGACACTTGGAAATGCAAATTTAAAACCAGAATTCACAAATTCTTTTGAAGTCGGGGCAGAATTAAATTTCTTAAAGAAAATAAACTTGAATTTATCTTATTATGATAACCAAACTAGCGATTTGTTATTATATGTTCCGGTTGCCGGTTCTTCAGGCTATGTTCAGAGTTATATGAATGCTGGTAAGATGGAAAATAAAGGTGTTGAAATAAGTGCCAATTTTATACCTGTTCAAACGAAAGACCTTAATTGGAACTTTACAATCAACTTTTCCAAAAACAATAATAAGGTTCTTGCTTTAGCCGATGGAGTCGATAATGTTTCTTTAAACGGGTTTACAGGCATAACTATTGAAGCAGTCAAGAACCAGCCTTTTGGTGAAATTTTTGCTAATTCTCTTTTGAAAGATTCAAAAGGCCGGACTGTTATTAATGATGATAAGACAGACCCTATGTATGGTTATCCTATTCTTTCCAATACACAGGTTCCCTTAGGAAGCTATTTGCCTAACTGGATTGGAAGCTTTTCCAATTCACTTACATATAAAGGACTGAATTTTTCATTTTTATTAGAAGTCAAAAACGGTGGCTTGATGTGGAATGGAACCAAAGGAAGAATGTATGGTTTTGGAACTCATGAGGATACGCAAGACAGGGGAACCAGCACTGTATTTAGCGGAGTACAGGGGCATCTTGATACCAATGGAAATTTGGTTTCAACCGGTGCAGTAAATGATATTTCAGCAGTTAAAAACCAAACATGGTATTCTACTACTGGTGGCGGTGCAGGTCCTTGCACAATCTTTGTTTGTTGAAAAAACTGATTGGGTAAGGCTTAGAGATATTACATTATCATATACACTTGATTCCAAAATGATTTCAAATATGAAGGTTTTGAAATCAATTTCTGTTTTTGTTACAGGAAAGAATTTATTTCTTAAAACACCTTACACAGGTGTAGATCCTGAAACAAGTTTAACAGGAGCCACTACATCCCAGGGCTTAGATTATTTTAATATGCCGGGAACAAAAGGATATACTTTTGGCCTTAAATTTTTATTCTAATACTTAATTTAAATTATTGAAATATGAAAAATAAATATATTATATGGTTGCTCGTTACAGCAATCTTTGTAGCCGGTTCCTGTAAAAAGTGGATTGACACAGGAATAAACACTGATCCAAGCAATCCCAGTGATGTTACCATTGATTTATTGTTGCCCTCAGCAGAAGCTGATTTAGCTTATAATTTAGGTGGTGATATGGTTCGGCCTGCCTCAATTTGGACACAACAATTAGCTGGTATATCAAACCAAAGTCAGGATGAGGAGCATTATATCTATTCAGAGTCGGATGCCGACAATATGTGGAAGTTTGGTATTTATACTAATACTTTGATTAACCTTAAAACTATGATGAGTAAAGCTAAAGTATTGAATTCCCCATATTATGTTGGTGTAGGCCAGATATTAACGGCATATACACTTGGTATTACTACCGACTTGTTTGGGGATATTCCTTATTCACAAGCATTGCAGGGTAATGCAAATCTTAAGCCAAAATACGATACTCAACAACAGATTTATCAATCTATCACCAATTTACTTGACAGTGGTATAATTAATTTAAATGCTGCTTCTAGCGTTTTTGCACCAAGTTCATCAAGCGAATTAATTTATGGTGGTAATAATGCGGAATGGATAGCAACGGCAAATTCGCTTCTGGCCAGGTATGCATTACACTTGTCAAAAGTTAACGGCAGTCAGGCTTATAAAGATGCTTTAACTGCATTGTCAAAAGGTGCAATAAGCAGCAATAGTGGTGATTTAGATTTTGCTTTCGGGCAAAATGCAAGCAATAATTCACCTGTTTATCAGTTCGATCAGCAAAGGCCGCAGTATATTGCTTTGGGAGCACTGCTTGTTGACAGTTTAATAAATGCCAACGATCCCAGGCTTACATTTTTTGCAGATACAGCTTATGTACAAGATACATTGTTTGCAGTCGGTAACCTTCATAGGAATTATTATGGTTCCAAACCTGGTGAATTGAACTTGAATGCTTCTCCCATTGGGGATGCTTTTAAAGCCCCCGATTCAAAAGTAACAATGATATCATTTGTTGAAAAAAAGTTTATTGAGGCTGAAGCTAATTTCCAATTAGGTAATTTGGTAGTTGCTGCAACTGCATATAATACTGCTGTTATTGCATCGTTAGTTAAAAATGGTGTTAAAGATACAATTTGGCAAAAAACTCATGTGATGAAAAATGGCAGTTTCCATTACAATGAATAAGATTATGACTGGAAAAGATTGAGGATTATTCATGCAACTGGAAGTATTTACTGATTGGAGAAGAACTGGCATTCCTGCTTTGCAACCAACGAATACAGAATGTTACAAGGAATGCTTCATCCCAGAAGCTATCCATATCCTGTTTCCGAAAGACTTCAAAATCGGGGCTTCTATGGCTGCCGGAGTAAAAATAACTGATCATGTTTGGTGGGATGTAAGCAGTAAAAAATAAAAAGTTATGCAATTAAAATGTGGCTAAAAGTCAGCTTTTTTTTGTTTGGTAAACTCTTTGCCGGTTATTGTGAAAGTAAATATGCATTATCTTAATTAGTTACATATCATTTCCTGATTTTCACATTTTTTAACATACCCCCC
>CAVSGB010000337.1:0-4717 GCA_963726845.1 uncultured Bacteroidota bacterium
GCTTATTTGACATAACAAATAAAAAGGCAGAGTTAATAAATACAGAATTTATTATCCCAACGCAAAAAGGCACACTTGCTTTTAATAGTCAATTTGAAAATGTTAGCTGTCATTCATTAAATCAATTGGGCATTTCAAAATATAAGAATGATAAATTTATTTTAATAAATCCTATTTGGAAACTTAATTTAAAAACACCTACTGTATGGAAGAGTCTTGGCACTGATAAATATTTTATGTTTATTGATAAAGAAACGTTCACAGAGATTACAAGGGTTGAATTAGAATCATATATCTACCGGGTAATAAATAATAATTTCATAGAAGTATTAAAAGACGGGATATTGGTTTATGAATTGAATTAGTTTTCTATTGTCATTTAATATAATATATAAAAGCCCTGGTTTGCCGGGGCTTTTGCTTTATAATATAGGCAGGTTTTTAATGTAATCTTTAATTTCTTTATCAGAAATATTGTCCCGTTCAGATTTATCGTAAATGTCCATCAGGAATATTTGTTCGTTTAGCACGTACACATAGGAGATAATACGGGCACCGCCACTTTTGCCTTTACCTTTACTGGTAATGGCCATGCGCACCTTATAACAATCTTTGCCTAAAGGTTCGCCTTGTAGTGGATTTTGTTCCAATGAGTCTATGAGCATGTCAATGTCAGCTTTAAGGGAACGGTGTTTTTTGCCAATATCTTTGGCACGTTTTTTTACAATGAAACTGCCAAACCCCCTGAAATAAATATTTTTATCTTTTACCATCGAATCTTTAACTAATTCCATAAATGCTTCTACAATGGCTTGAACGGCTATTTTTTCAACCCCTGTCCTTTTCGAAACTTCTTTTACAACATCTTCTTTTGTCATGATTGTTATGTTTTGAAATTATAAATATTTTATGGCTTATTGGTGACATGGGTTGGTGTTATCCGTCTTTCTTAAAGCCTATCTTAGAACGGTCCTTTTGTTCAAGCATTTCTGTTTTGGCCTGCTCAAATTGCTTTACATATTCCAGCAACAACATGATTTTATCGTCATGCCCTGCAAGTTTTGTTTCTAATTGCTCGAACTTCAACAGTAAATCTTTGTGCGTTGAAAGCATATTGCGTATTTTGGTATAAACACGCATAATCTGGATATTGACCTTTATCGCTAAATCGCTATTGAGGACACTTGACAACATTAACAAGCCATGCTCTGAGAAGGCATAGGGCAGTTTCCGGCGGCCTCCCCAGCTTGATGTCGCAATTTGCGATTTCAAGTTTTCGAATTGGCAGGCACGTTAGCCTGAACATAAAATCTATGGGGAACCGGCCTATGTTACGTTTTACCTGTTCGTTCAAACGCCGGGTCTCAACTCCATAGAGTTCGGCAAGGTCATTGTCCAACATTACTTTTTCGCCCCTTATCAGGTAAATTTTACTGATTACCCGTTCATCTGAAATGACTGATAATTGTTCGCTTATGCCCATCCGTGAAACTTTATGGTTGTAAAAATATGTTTTATAACGGATGTCGCAAAGCCAAATTATTTTTATTTTAGGGGTTTATGTAGGTACTGCCCTCTGCGCCCTAAAAGGGCTGTAAGGATGGATATTGCCCCATGCCACGTTCAATATTCAGTCCTGGGCTTCGTTCAATTTCCTGTTCTTTTATTGCCCCTGTTGACTTCTCAATGGCAAGTTTCTGAATTTGTTCTGCTTTCTCTGCTTTTATCGCCATCTCTATAAACTTGGCGCGCTCATCATGGGTGCCGTTCTTCATCGTATAGCAATAATCAAACGTTTCCTTAAAGTCCCGATTATAGCCGAATTGTGCATCGAATGCATGATCCGCTTTTCTGAAAAACCCGTTCCTGTCGAAACCTCCTTTTGCTGCCCCCTTGTTCTTTCTATGGTCACGGGCTGTGGCCATTGGCGAAATCATACGCTTATTCGCCTTGTCCTTATGGGATATGATCAAATGACAATGCAAATTGTTCCCTTTTTTCCCCTTCCTTTTGTAGTGTAGCTTGGCATAGAATTTTATATCATCGGCCTGTATGCCCTTATTGAAATTTTCTGCATATGTCTTTAAGGGGTAACATATAACTTAAAATGGCCTGTAATTCAAAAAACAGTTTCTCCAAAATTATCAGGGGCATCTAAGCCTGATTCTACGAAAAATGCTACAGATACTGTTAGAAATAGTTCTTCAACTATTTTTGTTGATTCAGCTTTATATAACCGTCCTCATATAGGGTTCATCGCACAAGATGTTCAAAAAATATTTCCAGAATTAGTTTATACAGATAAAACGTGGAATCCAAAGCGTAGACTATGTTTCGCTTATACCACTGCTTTTGGAAGCGCTGAAACAGCAACAAATTCAAATAAATAATCTGGCCCAATTAGTAAATAAAAAAGGTTCAAGTTCTTTAAAAAGTGCTGAAATAACAACAGGAGTGGACGATGCAACTATTGTTGAAAAGGCTACTTTGGCACAAAATGCCCCGAACCCTTTCAGTGTTGCCACCACAATAAATTACTATCTGCCAGAAACAGTCAGGCAGGCAACAATCAATATTTACGACCTGACCGGGGGCCAGATCAAATCAATTCCTGTTGCCTTAAAAGGAAATGGTTCAATAACCATAAACGGTTACGGGCTCCGCCCGGGGATTTTCATTTACAACCTCATAACTGACGGGCAGGAAGTGGCATCAAAGCGTATGGTGTTGACTCAATAAATAATTTACAAAAAACAGGAAAAGTAGGTTAAGCTGCTTTTCCTGTTTTTTGATTTGAATTGGTGTAAGGCAGCATTCTTGTCAACAAACAGCCATACGTAATAAGGAATAATTTTTAGTAAAAATGTGAAGGCAATTTACCATATTCACAATGCTTATCTCGGTTCATTGCTTACCATAACCAATGCAACAGGTTCTTTTTTACAGAAGTACGGATACGACGCCTGAAGGCGGCCACGTCGGCCACATGGAAGCTGAAGGCCATTGACACTATAAATCCTAAATAAATTATTCAGAACTGTTGTTTATTGAATTTATTCTTCTATGCTAAAATACTGGATATTATCCCTCAAACCATCCGCTTCGTTTTCGAGGTTACGGGAATAATCGGCAAGTTTGTCAGCAGTTAGGCTGTTTTGTTGGATTATTTCGTTTAACTGGCTCACTGCAACGTTAATCTGAATAGCGCCGGTTTTTTGTTCCAGGCTCGATGCAGCAATTTCTTTAATTAAAGAAGAAGTATGTTCAATATCGGGAATAAGCTTATTCATCATTTCGTGAGCCCTTTCAGTAATATTTACGCAACTTTCAGCCAGGTTAATGATTTCATCAGCAGCAGTTTTGCTTCGTTCAGCCAGACGACGGACTTCAGCAGCCACAACTGAAAAACCTTTTCCATGATCGCCGGCACGTGCAGCCTCAACTGCAGCATTAAGCGCTAATAAATTTGTCTGGAACGCAATATCGTTTACGATTGAAATTTTATGTGAAATTTCACGGATATATTTAAGGCTCAATTCTGCCTCGGCAGTAAGTTTTTTATTCCATCGACCGCAGTCTCGGATATCTTTTCTGTCTTCATGGCATTGTCGGAATTCTGCTCAATGCCCGAAGCCATTTGCTCCATCGATGAAGATACCTCTTCTGCTGAAGCGGCCTGTTTATTGGCCCCTCGGCTACCTGCACAGATATTGAATTCATTTGATTGCTCGATTCGGCAACTTTGCCGGCACTTTCAAGTATCCCTTTAACAATTTCTCTCAGGTTAGCATTAACTTCTATTAATGTATTCCATAACATCCCAATTTCGTCAGAAGAAATATCCACCGTATTATATGATTTCAGTTGTCCTTGTTTCAGCAAATCGAGAACGTCAATAAGCCTGTGGATTTTAGAAGTTATAAAACGCTGGAACAAATAAATTATAACCGCTGAGGTGAGCACAAGACAAGCAAGTATGCCAAAAACAAACATAATAATTATGGCTGCTTTTTGTTTTACAACCTTATCAGCTTTGGCATTAATAAAAAGGTGCCCTAAAAATTTGCCATCATCGAGGCGTAAAGGCGAAATTCCAATGTAGTTCCAGGAACCGGATTTATATTCATTTTTAAATACCGGTTCTGAAATCTCTTTTGTAAGTTCAGGATATTCATTCAGCATTTTTACTTCATCCCTCGATTTGCCCCTGAATTCAGGATTCAATGAATAGTAAATTTTACCATTTGCCCCAATAATCAGACATTCCGATATTGTTTCTCCTACCATGTTTTCCATGGTTTCTTTATTTTTCTACAGATTCGTAACGCAATACACCTTTGGACATCATGATGCCAGGCGTTTGTATCTGTTTTTCTATTTTCTTTTCAATTTCGTTAATAAACCACTGGCTATAAAAAAGTCCAAGCGCAGAAAGGGCAACAATTTCAGTTACAATTATCAGTGCACCAATTTTGAATGATAATTTATTAAAATACTTTTGCATGGCTTTTGCTATTTTTGTGTTATTGAATTACTAGTATTTATGTTACAATTTTTACTGGATCAATATTTATTAAACAAATTATCTTTTCAATTCACCTATTATTCAACCTTATATTAATTCTCATCTCCTCCTTAATTGTTTTCTTATTTCTTTCATTGCTTTATCGGCAGTCATATTGCTTAACAACACTGAATCGGCATAACTCGGTACATT
>CAVSGB010000338.1:0-3225 GCA_963726845.1 uncultured Bacteroidota bacterium
ACGTGGAACGCGTACATCCCTCGTATGGCCTGGGAATTGATTATTCTGAAAAAATGATCGATATTGCTTCAAAAAACTTTCCAGGTTTAACTTTCAAAATAAACGATGCGGAAAACTTAACCATTGATGAAAAATTTGATTATGTAATTGTTTCCGATCTGTTAACTTCGTTATGGGATGTACAAAAAGCTTTTGCCGGATTAAAAAAAGTATGTAATAAAAATACCAGAGTCGTTATTTCCACTTATAATGCCATGTGGGAGCCAATTTTAAAATTTGCCGGGTTTTTAGGCTTGAAATCTAAGCAACCTGTTCAAAATTGGCTTACAATATCAGACGTTAAAAATTTATTACAAATTGAAGGGTTTGAGATTATAAAAAAGGAACACAAAATACTGCTGCCTAAAAACATTCCGTTATTAAGTTTTTTATTTAATAAAATATTGGCCAACCTGCCACTTATTAACCGGTTATGCCTAGTTCATTTTATTATTGCCAGGCCTGTTCTGCCCGATGCCCACCAATACTCTGTTTCTATCTTAATCCCTGCCCGAAACGAAAAGGGCAATATCGAAAATGCGATCCTGCGTACGCCCAGTTTTGGGAAATCATTAGAATTCATTTTTGTCGAAGGGAATTCGAAAGACGATACCTGGGAAGAAATATTGCGGGTAAAAGAAAAATATACTGACAGGAATATTGTAGCCTTAAAGCAATCCGGGAAAGGCAAAGGGAACGCTGTTCGCGAAGGCTTTGAATTGGCAACCGGTGATATCCTGATGATATTGGATGCTGATTTGACTACTCCACCTGAAGAATTGCCAAAATTCTATGACGCCCTCGCTACCAATAAAGGTGAATTTATAAACGGCTGTCGCTTGGTTTATCCTATGGAGAAGCAGGCTATGCGGTTTTTAAATTTATTGGGCAACCTCTTTTTTGGAGCTTTCCTCTCTTTTATTTTAGGCCAAAGACTGAAAGATACGCTGTGCGGAACAAAAGTCCTGTTTAAAAGAGATTATGAAATTATAAAAAAGAACCGTTCTTATTTTGGCGATTTCGACCCATTTGGCGATTTCGATTTGCTATTCGGGGCAGCAAAACTAAATTTAAAAATTGTTGAAATATTAGTCAGGTATAAGGACCGTCAATATGGAACAACACAAATCAGCCGGTTTAAACATGGAATGATCTTATTAAAAATGAGTTTTTTTGCCACAAAAAAAATAAAGTTTATATAAATTAAATTTTATTTCGAATGATATTACAAGTAAGCAGGTTCCTATCCAATCTTAAAAATATAAGCAACCCTGTTAAATTAAGTTTGTTACTATTGTTCCCGGTTTTGATTTTAATTGTTGGCTTTTCTTTAAATGCTTCAAAGCCTGCACATTATTTAATTATCACAGATCCGGAATATCCCTATTTAATATCCAGTTTGAATTTTGCACAACTCAAAATTGTTACTGGCAATTACTTTCATCCCGGGATTCCTTTACAAGTTATAAATGGGATTATAATAAGGGGCACTTATATTTTTGGAGGAAAAAATAATGATATTGTAACGGATGTAATGCTGAGGCCAGAGTATTATATTTCTGCAATAAATGGTGCAATATTTTTTTTGACAGCATTTATTTTTTTAATATGTGGCTACATTATTTTCAAAACCACAAATAGTTTGATTGCCGCCTTTTTTCTCCAGGGAATTCCATTTCTGAGTATAATGCCATTCGTTTCACTAATGAACATTTGTCCGGAAAAACTGGTTCTTCCATTCATGTTAATATTGGTAGTTTTACTAATTCGCTATGTTCAACTTGGGATAAATAAAAAAAAGGAAATCATATTATTAGGAATTGTGGTTGGAATTTGTGTAATGCAGAAATTGACAATGGTTCCTTTAATTTTTATGCCATTTTTCATACTAAATGGTACAAAAAACAATTTACGTTATATAGTGTCTTTATTTGTAAGTATTGCAATTTTGTCTTTACCTGTAATTCATGCCCTGCATTCAATGTTTGACTTTTTTATTTCTATGACTACTCATTCAGGAATTTATGGAAGCGGTGAACAGAAAGTAATTGAGGTTAGTTCTATTATTCCAAATTTTAAAATACTGTTTCATAATTATCCGTTAACCATGTGTTTCTTTGTTATCCTTTTAATCTTAATTCCTTTAACTTTCATAAATAAAACAAAATCAGTAAGAATAATTCGAATAAGATCAATAATGTTAGGCTTAATTACAGCTGAAACATTAATGCTATTGATGGTCGTAAAACACTTTAAAATACAATATATCGCTCCGGATTTGGCATTGACCTTCTTTAATATATATCTTATTGTCGAATATATTAAAGAAAGCGGGTTTATTATCTGGAAATATTTTTCGCATTTAGTTTATATGGGTATAATTCTTTTTCTGCTAATTATAAATATTACTGCATTTGCTTCAATGTATCATTATTACGATAAATATGTTGAAAACGAAAATTCATTAATGCAAATTGAATCGCAATACAAATTTATGCCTAAGATAATTATGCAAGCTTACTATGGAAATCCTTTTGTTGAATCGTCAATATCTGCCGGCATAAATTATTCAGATAACAGACGTCAATATTACCAGAAATTAAAAGAACTTTACCCAAAATCATACAATTATTCTGCTAAATGGGGTACTTATGATATGGGAAATAAGGTTTCCCGTTTGGTTGATGTATTGAAAAAACATAAAAACTTTATAGTTAGTTATTATGCTTATGATACAATTACTTTAAAGAATTTTTTTAAAGAAATTAATGATGGCGGGTTGAAGAATAGTTATAAATTGAAAAGGCTCTATTATTATGCAGATTTACAAATTATTATATCTGAATTATATTACATCAACGATTCGCTTAACGACTCAAACAAAATATTTTCGTTAGAATGTAATATGGAACAAACAAAAGAAAATTTCAAAAACCCTATATATTTAAATAGTAAAAATTGTATTTCACAGGATATTGCCTTATCAGGTAAATCATCGATTAAGTTGGGCGAAGCCAATGAACTTGGGGCTAAGGTATTAATTGGGAATATTAGGAAAAATGATGTTATCAGGGCATCTGTCTGGCACTATCGGAACGGGAATCAAAAATACCAGATTGTAATGTCCGGAGAAAACCCTTCAGATTTTTATGTCGCCGGTAATGAGGTTATTGAAGCAAACAGTGG
>CAVSGB010000339.1:0-12150 GCA_963726845.1 uncultured Bacteroidota bacterium
TGTATCGCTCCAAGACTGTCGTTGTTGGTGATGTTGTACAACCTGAGAAAAAAAACAAAGACACAATCAATCCTAAAAAAAATAATCTCATTTTACCCATTACTATAATTTTTACGTTTTCGACAGCGGCAAAACTATTGGATAGAAACCCGGCTTCAAAATGTTTTCTATAAAATCAATGTTATTATGTATATAATGATATTATTGACCGGTAAGTGAAAAATGAAATTGAATTTTGAAATTATATTAATTAACAGATAAATAAAATAATTTCGGCTATAAATACATTTGATTAATATAAATTTTTATTTAGGCTGACTAAAAGTTCTTTCATTTGCGTTTCAATGTTGAAAAAAAATTCATATAATGAGGGGAATTGCAACAATTTGTTTTATAAAAATAGTTTTTTTTATTTTTCTTTTTACATCCTGTATCAAAGATGACTTCTCTTTAGGAAGCCAATATTTAAACAGCAATATTCGCATTGTGATTACCGATACCTGCAAATTTAATTTATCTACGGTACAAGTCGATTCTTTTGTTACATCTGGTCTTGGTGTAGCCTGGGTTGGCAGAATCAACGACAAATACTTTGGCAATATTAGCGCATCCGGTTATTTTTCTTTTTCCTTACCATCTTTTAATATATACGAAACTGCAAAATTCGACTCGTTGACATTGGTTATTAAAAATAATTCAGATTATTATGGTGATACTACGAATTATCATAAAATCGATGTTTACAGGTTAACTGAACAAATAGCTTTAAACAGCGATGGTTATTTATATAGTAATTCAATAGTGCCACTTGAACAGGCGCCTATTGCCGAATTTAATTTTAAGCCCCGCCCTAAGCTTGGCTGGAAATTTGAAACCCGGTTGCCTGACTCAATGGGTATCCATTTTTTTAATAGTTTTGTTAACAAAACAGATTCGGTTTCAACTTTAAATGATTTTAAGTCATATTTCAAAGGAATTGCTTTGGCCCCGGGAAATTCTGAAAATTCTTTGATTAATAGTTTTCTTGTAAGCGATTCGACAGTTACATTGCAACTTCATTACCATTATAATATATTTGGGAAAACAGATAACATTGTATCTATACTTGCCAGCCCAAGTTTACAGTTTAACCATATTGACCAGGATAAAAATGGTACACCGATTAAGAACCTGCAGCATAACAACAGTCAATTAAATTCTGTTTACACGGAAAATATGTCATTTATTCAGGGAATAACCGGTATAAGTTCTGTCCTGGAACTCCCATATCTTGGAAACATACAAATGCTTGGACAAGCTGTTAGTGTGAACGCTGCCGTTTTGAATATCATGCCAATATCCGGAAGTTATGGAAATACTTCACCATTGCCTGACAGCCTTTCCATGTCGATTATCGATGCTTATAATAACCTGATCAGCGCGTATAAATTAAATTTAAATAAAAACGTAACCATTAATGGTATAAATCCGCTTTATTCTGCAGATATAACAAGTATAATGAGAAATCAGCTTGGGGTGATAAATTCTAAAAAGTTGTTTGTTAAACTTGGCTATATTAACAACAAAAAATTTGCTTTAAAGAGACTGGTATTTGGAAATGGACAAAACCTGAATGACCAGGCAAAAATTGAATTAAAACTTATGATTTATGGTACATATCAAAATTAGATATAAAATTAAATATAAAATTATATTTCTGATCTTCATTTTCCTTACCGTTACTTCAAAAACTATTTTTGCCCAAACAACATACAACCCATATTCTATGCAGGGTTTAGGCGAAATTGAAATGGGGGAATATGGGCGTAATGCCGGTATGGCCGGGGTAAGTATTGGAATGCGTGCCCCCGGTTTCTTAAACAACTCCAATCCAGCTTCATTAACAACTCTTGACAGCACTTCATTTGTTTATGATTTCTCCTCAGCCTTGAAATATTCTAATTTTCTGTCGGTCAATCAAAGCGAAAATACTTTTAATTTCAATTTTAAGAAACTTGCAATGGGGTTCAGGGTTTCACGGCATTGGGCAATGAGTTTAGGGCTCTCACCCTATACAAGTGTTGGCTATAAGATCAATTCAACACAGTTTATTGAAGGAAGTATGGGTTCTACTGTTAACGTTAATTATGATGGAAACGGCGGTATCAATAAATTCTATTTTAGCAATGCATTTCAGTTAACCAAAAAAATTTCTGTAGGTATTAATTCTTCTTTATTGTTTGGGTCAATTAATAATAACGTAGCAGTGGACAACAGCGTTTATTCGACTACCAATACCTCGACTATGCAAAAGCTGTATTTTGATTTTGGGATTCAATATTACGATAATTTTGCTGATTTGGCACATTACACAATTGGAGTTGTTTATGGTTATAAAGCCCCTGTAAACCTGAGCAATTATATTGTACTAAGAGAAGACACTTCTACGCTTAATACTTTTAATCAAAACGAATTACAATATTTGCCTATGTTTTACGGGATAGGATTGTCGGTTTGTTTAAAAAATAAGGTTACAATAGCTGCGGATTATCAATTTCAACAATGGGCAAGTGTAATATCGAGTTATTCAAATGTTGTATTTGCCAATATGAACAAATTTAAATTTGGTTTCGAATTAGTCCCGGATGATAAATCGTATAAAAGTTATTTTCAGCACATTCATTATCAGTGTGGTTTTTCAATATATAATTCATACCTGGACATAAGTGGTTATAAACCAATTAACTATACGTTAAGTTTGGGACTTGGGTTTCCGATGCGCAAAAATGGATTAATGAATGTGGCTGTTAATTTTGGAAAATTTGGATCTACTAACAATCAGCAATTTCGGGAAAATTTTACACAAGTAATTTTCAATTTCTCATTGGGTGACTTATGGTTTATAAAACGAAAATATGATTAATAAAAGCAAATGTTCTTTTTTTCAATAACTTCGAAGAAATTATCATTGTATGTATTGCTTATCGGGATATGATGGCTGCCGATAATAATATGTTTCTTTTCAATAATATCAATTTTATCTACTGAAACTATATACGAACGGTGTACGCGGACAAATTCTTTTGCCGGTAGCTTTTCTTCGAGGTTCTTCAAATTTAGCAATGACAATATTGGCTTTGAATTTGTCGTGTGGATTTTTACATAATCATTATACCCTTCAATAATAAGTATTTCGTTTAAATTGAGCTTTAATATTCTATAATCAGATTTTACATAAATACTGCTGCAATTATCTTTTTGGTTATCTTCAGAACCTTTAACCGAATAACTTTGCCTGTTATAAAATTGATCGTATGCTTTATTCACAGCTTTCAAAAGTTTCTCGAATGGAAATGGTTTGAGGATGTAGTCAAGTGCATTTATACTATATCCATCTATCGCATATTTTGTATGTGCTGAAACAATAATTACCATAGGTTTGTTGTTCAATGTATTGATAAGCTGAATGCCGTTAATTCCAGTCATCTCGACATCGGTAAATACCAAATCAGTTTTATTTTTATTTAAAAAACTTATTGCATCGAGCGGATTAATATATGCCCCGGCAAGTTCAAGAAAAGGAATTTTATTTATAAACCCTTTTAATAATTCCAATGACAAGTTTTCATTGTCTATTGCTACACATTTAATTTTAGGATTATCGTCCTGCATTTTTATCAATTAAAAGAATTATAAGATTATGTAAAATTATTTAATAAATGGATGAAATATGTTAATTTGTCGACGAAATAACAGGATAACTTTTTAATTTTTGTTAAATAAAAGTATTTGCTTATAAACCTTGCTTTTTGAAAATTTCTCAATCAACAAAACCAATAGAATTCATTTCTTAAGAAACTTATCGTAATGTCCGGTAGAAGTTTCAGGACTAAAGTCCTACAAAGTGTTTCACTCATTAACACCTGCCTTACGGCTGAGGTCAATAAAAGCCTTGGTTTAATTGGGAATTGGCTCTAAAATATTATTTTTTTCGATAGTATTAAAAATACTTTTTATAAAATTATACCTTTGTTTAATTACAAAAAATAAATAATATGGATTCAGGCGAGGTAGCTAAATTATCTGAGATTGAACGTTACGAATATTTAATTCAAAATACGATAAATCATAAGGAGATATGGTTACTGCAGGACAACGATAGTTCTTTTGCAATGTTTGAAGATGAAAAGGGAAACAGCTATATTCCGGTATGGAGCAGAAAAACACTGGCACAGGCCTAGGCAATTGATGACTGGGCAAGTTATTCAGCCGGGCGAATGAGTTTAAATGAATTCATGGAATGGCTGGATGAATTGAAGGAGGATCAAATTCTAATTGGAGCGTTGCCTGATATAAATATGCATGCCTTATCAGTCGATCCTATAGAATTTAAAAAACTACTGATAAAAACAATGAAAGGAAAAACTAATTATTAAAATTCAAGTGGTTTAATTCCGGTTGTCGTATTTGTTTTGTGTACTTCCATAAATTTTAAACATACAGGGCTGGTTATAATAGTTTGAATTCCTGTTTCAATAAGTTTTCCGGTAGGGCCATCAATTTTAAAAGTTACAATATTGTTTCCGTTTTGATTGGCAACCAAAAGAAATTTACCAGAAGGGTCAATAATGAAACTTCTTGGCGTACTGCCAAATGCAGGTTGGTTCCCGATAAGGCTCAGTTTTCCGGAATCCTGTGAGATGGCAAACATAGCTACGTTATTTGCTGTGCCACGATTTGAGGTATAAAGATATTTTCCGTCTGTTGAAATATGAATATCAGCACACTGGGCAGTTAATGTTGATCCGTCTGGCAAAGTCGAAACATTTTGAATTTGTATAAGTGCACCTGATAAATTGTTCATATTAAAAACTTCAACTGTCCCGTTCAATTCGCATGCAACGTAAGCCCAGAGATGGTTTGGATGAAATGCAATATGTCTTGCCGCCGCCAGTTACTGCATTAGCATCGTTGCCGGCATTTTGGATTTTTCCTAATGTTGTATCGAACTTATAAACAAAAATTTTGTCAAGCCCTAAATCGGTATTATATACAAAGTTGTTATCGGCCTGGACAATCATATGTGCATGAGGGGCAGTCCCACTATGCTGATCTACGTCAGATGCCACGCCAATAGAGCCATCGGAGTTTATTGGAAATACGGCTATGCTTCCGCTGTTATAATTTGCAGCCATTACATATTTGCCTGTTTTGTCTATACTTATGTAACAAGGGGCATCTCCTTTTGATGGAACTGAATTAACAAAAGCAATTTGATTTTTTACTGAGTCAAAACTAAAAGCAGTGATAGTACCGGGACTGTTTTCATTGACTGAATAAAACCATTTCTTATTCGAATGTATAGCCAGATATGAAGGGTTGCTTGTAACAGGCGAACTGCAAACCTTGCTAAGTGCACCTGTTATTGTATCCATTTTATAAACATAAACAGATGTTGTATAAGTACCGACAAATAGTAACAGCTGTTTATTAGTATTTGCAGAATCGTTATTTGCTTTATTTGCAATTTGTAATTTAGAAGAATCTGCTTTAACAGGTTTAACTGATTTATTTGAAACTTTTGTTATTGTTTCTTTTTCTGAACAATTTATACAAAAGGAGGCTGATATAATAAAAATTAATGCCGGAAAAACAATCCCTGAAATTTGTCTGATCTTCATTTGATTTTTTTTCAAAGTTACCAATTTAGTAATAAATATTTTTTATTTCAAATTGCATGGCATTTTTCTTAAAAAGATATTTTGAATATTTTTAATCGAATTCGAAGTTTGGAATTATCCTTTGACTCTCATTGGGTAAATTCCCAGCCGCAAGCGGCGAAAATATGGATCAAATGAAATGGTCACGAATGCACGAATAATTTATTCGTGCATTCGTGGCTATTATAAAAAATTTGATTGTTAGCAGTATTTTACTTTTATCTCTCAATTTCTCAAATTGAACAAAATAATATCCAAAAGTTTATTTTTAGGCAGACTACGGATACCCCCGTCCGCTTGCTGCCGGATAGTTCATTTAATTCGGGATAATATTGTTGCACTGACAATTATAAACCAAATAATGAAATTGAAAATATTAGGCATTTACTTTTTTAACCTGAAATTATCAAAAAATAATTATTTTAATATTCTATAAGAAGCTTTTTTGGATTTTCTTAAATGACATATAAATAGTATGATACAATTTAATGTGATTTAGTGTTTTGGTAGCCACAAAATCACTAAAACAAAAAACCACTAAAACTTTAACCATTAATTTTATAAAATCCAAAAAAGTCTCTAAAAAATATTTCATTTTCCTAATAATATGATGTGAATGAATAGCTTGATTACATTCAAGAATCAAAATTATTACTATCAGTTTAGAATCTTTTTAAATTATAAAATTTGAATTATACTAAATTGATTTTAAATTATTCAAAATAAATATTATATAAAAATCATGTTGTTAGCAATTATTTAAATATGCAAAAATTGCATGTTTCTTCATAACAAATGAATTACTTTTGTGTTAATAAATATAAAAACATCTTAAAATATAATAATATAAATATCCATATTATAATTATATGAAACCCAAATGATTTGCAAACGCAACTTTTCTCATGGGCGAAGCGAGTAAACACGAATGAATAAAATCATCTCATGTGGGTTCCATTTGGCTATTGAAAATTAAATTTATTCTAATGAAAAGCAGATTTGTAATACTCATTCTAAGCTTGTTATGTTTGAGCAGTTCTATTTTTGCCCAATTTACCAAGCTTCACGATTTTGGAAATGGTGTAGACGGAAACGATCCCCGGGGCTCATTAATTTCGGTTGGAAATTACCTGTATGGATTGACGAAAAATGGAGGAACTGGAAATTATGGTACTATATTTAAAATAAAGCCCGATGGCTCAGCCTATTCAAAACTTTTTGAATTTGCTGATAGCGCAAACGGGATTTATCCGGTTGAATCATTGGTTTCTGATGGTACCTATTTATATGGAACTGCTGCCAATGGAGGAACAGGAAAACTCGGTGTTGTTTTTAAAATAAGTACCGATGGAACCGGATATAATAAGCTTCTGGAATTTTCCGGAACAAATGGGAATGGCCCAATTAGTTCACTTATTTACGATGGTACATATCTTTACGGAACTACTTCCGCTGGCGGAACTCCGGATTATGGTACCGTATTTAAAGTTAAACCCGATGGTTCAGGATTTGTAAAGCTTCATGAATTTGATGGAAATAATGGCTGGAACCCCTACTGGCCGCTTTTAATGGCAAACGATACATTATATGGAACCACCGCCGGACAATCGGGGTCTTATGGGAATATTTTCAGAATAAATCCCGATGGAACGGGCTATGTATCACTTCAAAATTTCAATGGTAAAATTCCACGGAATGCACTTATTTCAATCGGGAACTTTCTCTATGGCACATTTCAGTATGACGGAAATTCAACAGGCAACGGTTCAATTTTTAAAATAAAACATGATGGTACTGGGTTTAATACTATTCATCAATTTGCAGGTTCAACTGATGGCAGTCAACCCTGGTGCGCACTTTATTACGACTCACCGTCAAACTATTTATACGGAACCACGGCTGCGGGCGGAATAAACAACAATGGCACTATTTTTAAGATAAAACCTGATGGTACGGGATATGGGAAAATATATGATTTTTCAAATTATTTAAACGGATTTGGGCCTTTAGGCTCATTTATTTCAGACGGAACTTTTCTTTACGGAACAGCTTCTTGGGGTGGTAATTACGACTACTTTACAAGCCAGTATCCGGGAGGCGTGGTATTTAAGTACAATCCTACCTGTACAGCCGATACAGTAAAACAAACCATCTCAATTTGTGCCGGAGATACCCTGAAAGTTGGAACTAACATTCATACCACAAGTGGAACATATACCGATATATTAAAAGCAACAAGCACTTGCGACAGTGTAGTAATAACCAATTTAACTGTTATAAGCAAATGGCTTAATTGCGGTCTTTTGGCCTATTATCCTTTTACCGGAAATGCCGGTGATTCAAGTGGAAATGGTAACAATGGAACAGTAACCGGCGCTGTACTTATTACCGACAGGTTTGGAAAAACCGGCAGGGCTTATTATTTTTATTCTACAGTAGATGATCATATTCAAATACCCGCTAATGTAACAAACGGACTTTCGCTGTTTACTATTTCATTATGGGTTAGAACTACCCAATCGGCTTCCGGTGCTAATTTTTATCAAGATCCTACCTTGTTTGGTATACAGCAGAATGGAACCCCCTCGAATGATTTTGGAATTACCTTACATAATGGTGTAACCGGAATTTGGAGTGGACTATCCAGTGGTGCTTCTACAGCTTCTTATGGCATAAGTGTAAACGATAATAATTGGCACAACATTGTTGTAGTTAACAATGGCACAACTATTATGCAATATGTCGATGGTAAGCCTGAAGGGACTTCAATCCCGTCAGGAGGCAAACTTGCCAATATACCTTTTTATATAGGTTCGGGCCATTCTACCAGCGGAAACCCTCCTGCTTATTTTGGAGGAAGTATTGATGAAGTGCGCATATATAGCCGTCCCCTAAAAATAAATGAAATAGGCGACCTGTATTGCCCCGATCCTGTAAAACCAAATTTAGGTAAAGATTCATTGAATATACCTTCGAATTATCTTTATGCTTTTCCAGTTTTAAGTGTAGCATCCAATGCAACCCGCAAATGGAGTTATGCGGCCAATAGTCCTTATACCGATGGCACATTGCCAACTACCCAGAATAGCGGTGCATTATTCAGTGGTGTAGCCCAGCATACGTATTACATTGTTTGTACCGATTCAACCAATTGTGGCAAAATTGCTGCTGATACAATTGTACTGAGTTTTTCAAATAACCCTGCAGGAACAGTAGTTTCAACAGCAGGTAATTTAGCATCTATCCTGAGCGGAAAATTAAATTCCATAACCAGCATTACAGTGACAGGTACCATAGATGCCCGCGATTTCAGGATTATGCGCGACAGTATGCCCAACCTAACTTCGGTAGATTTGAGCGGGGCAACCATTGTGGCTTATACAGGAATTTGGGGTACCAATTGGTTTTATTGGAACTTAACTGAAACTGACACTTATGCAGCCAATACTATACCTATTTATGCGTATGGAGGAATTGAGTACATTCAAGGAGAAACAGAGAACCCGGCAAGATTTACTTCAATTAAGATACCTTCAACCACTACAACTATTGCAAATTTTGCTTTTAGTTATTGTACCGGATTAACTTCGTTTACAATTCCACCTTCAGTTACAACCCTGGTTGGAGATTGTTTTGATAATTGTACCGGATTAACATCCTTTAACATTCCATCGTCATTATCAACTTTAAGTATCGGTTTTTTATCAGGTTGTTCAGGTTTAACATTTATCAATATACCATCATCTATTTTAACAATTAGTAATGATGCCTTTAATAATTGTTCTGGTTTAAAATTGGTTAATATTCCCTCATCAGTTCAATATATTAATGCATTGTCATTCGGAAATTGCAATAATTTATCTTCAGTAACTATTCCTTCATCGGTTACTTCTATTGTAAATCAAGCATTTTCAAATGATACATCTTTACGGTCAGTTACTGTAAATTGGCAAGTACCAATTTCTCTAACAAACACTTATACTGCAAATTATGGAGTTTTTTATAATGTAGATACCAACAAATGCGTTTTATACGTACCTTATGGTACTAAAAGCGCTTACCAGGCAGCGCCGCAATGGAAAAGTTTTAACAACATTGTGGAATTGCCAAAAATATCTTCTATAACTAAAATTATTGCCGCACCAAATGGCAGTTCAGCGCAAGATACTATTACAACCGATAAAAAGTGGATCGCTATTTCGAACCAGTCGTGGTTAACGGTAAGTCCAGGCGATTCAATTAGCGGCAGTTCAATAATAACTTTCACTGCAACCGGGAATTCGGGTTCTCAAACACGGACTGCAATTGTTACAATTTCGGGTAAAGGATTTTCAAGCACAATAAATATAACACAAACACAACTTATTAATCTTTCCAATGGCCTTGTTCTTTGGTATCCTGATGCTACCGGGACAGATGCAACTTCGAATCATAACAATGCAACATTAGTAAATATTACGCCTACAACGAATGAATTTGGAAATACAAACAAAGCCTTTAGCTTCCCGGGTATATATAACCCGGGCCGATTGTCTGTAGGAGCACCTGCCAGTTTAAATTTCGATACCGCATTTTCTTTTAGCACCTGGGTAAAAATTGATAATATGACTGGCCTGAACGGATACGGTGGCATTAGTAACCCAGGCCAACAGGTTCTATTTGCAAAATCGGCAGATTATTCAGGAGTGACAATTGGATATAATCAGGGCTATGGTTTTTATTTTAACTTAAACGGTTGGAGCAATATAAACGTAGTTACAAATATTACAAATTATACATCGGGCGTTGAAAGCAATCAATGGACTTATGTTACTGTTACTTCAACAAATACAGATGCTAAAATATATGTAAATAAACAATTGGTGCAGGAAATAACCGGAACAATTCCTCTTTCAAAAATGAACAATCTGGGATTATCATTTGGGCAATTTTATGATGGATACTGGTATCCCTTATGGGGAGAAATGAGCGATATCCGCTTGTATAACCGCACTTTAAATAACAATGAAATTAACGACTTATATAACGGAACACTCACACCAGACTCACTATTATTGCCTTTAGACGGAACCACCGGAATTGGAAGCCAAACAACATTACAATGGAAACCTGTTAATGCTGCAAACCCATATATTGTGAACTACAAAAACAATATTAATACCTATACCGATACAGTCAGTTCTGGTAATTCCCTTGTAATTTCAGGACTAATTCCTAATACAACCTATTTATGGAATGTTACTGAAAATATTTCAGGATATAACGTAACATCTGATTATTTTACATTTACAACCGGAGATTACCCGTATATCAATATAACCCTACCTAAACCTTCGGATTATTTTGATACTTTATCGACAATGGATATTGCCATAGATACTAATATGGTGCATGTTTTCAATTTTTATTATAGCCTGGATAATGGAAACTCCTGGAATTATATTAAAACCGATTCCAATAAAATAAACTATACATGGATTATTCCTAATACAATAAATGGAGTTTATCTGAACAGCCTTATCAAAGTCACAAATACCGATGGCAGTTTGCAAACAATAAGTTCACCTTTTACTTTAGCAAATCAGCCACAAATAGCAATTACGGCCCCTACAAAAGGTTCAGCCTTTCCAAGTATTCAGAATATTGGGGTAACATTCTTTAATAAAGGATTTAGTACAATTTATGGAGGTTCTTTGTATTTTTCATCAGATGGTGGTAAAACCTTTGGTGAAGGTACATTTATATATCAAAATATGATAAGTCAAAGTAATTATTATACCTATGCGCTGCCAACAGACAGTTCACAAAACTGTTTATTAAAGTTTGTTTACTATGTTGGAGATCAACAGCAGGTTGCATATTCCGATAGTTTATTTTCTGTACTTCCTCTTCCGGGCTGCATTACCATTGATTCACCGCAAAACGGCCAGGACAATATTTCTAAAAACTTTACATTTAATTGGACTCTCGATCCACATGCCACCAGTTATGAATTAGACTTTTATGGCAACGACGAAAGCCATTTGCAATATTTCTCGAAGTCCGATTCATTCCAAGTGAATAATTTACAACCCAACATAGAGTATAATCTTTATATAAATGGACAAAATGCAGCTGGTTCAGGTCAGCAATGTAACAGTACATATTTTTCCACTGCATCTTACCCATTTATTACAATAAGTTACTGGGCCCCATACAACAATCCACTGAACCCGGGCGACGAAATATATTTTGAATGGAGTACATTCAATATGAGTTCTTCTGCGGTAAATATATATTATAGTGCAGATAGTGGAAAAACATGGACAAGTATTAATAAAAATTATGAATGGTCCTTATTTTTCCTGGGCATCTCCAATCAATTTGAAGTCAGGCAATAATTATTTAATTAAAGTTGAAGATGCTACTGATGCCACAAATTTTGCAATAAGCCAGGCATTTAGTTTCGTAG